>JBFXEX010000017.1:0-62472 GCA_050179645.1 Xanthobacteraceae bacterium
TTGGCACCGTGGCGGACGTCGTGCCGCTCAAGGGGCTTAACCGCGCATTCGTCGCCAAGGGCCTTCTGGCCCTGCGTCGGCGCGAACACCTAGGCTTGACCGCTTTGATGGACGTCGCGCGGCTCGGCGGTCCGCCCGAGCCATGGCATCTTGGCTTCCTGCTGGGGCCGCGCATCAATGCTGGCGGCCGCATCGGCCGGGCGACGCTCGGCGTCGACCTGCTGCTGGAGGAAGATGCCTCCGAGGCCGCCCGCCTCGCCGAAGAACTCGACCGCCTCAATCGCGACCGCCAGGCGATCGAGATTGCGACCCTGGCGCAGGCCGAGGCCGAGGCGATGGCCGCGCTCGGGCACGAAGAGAAGGGCGCCGTCGTCGTGACTGCGGCCGAGGGTTGGCATCCCGGCGTGGTCGGTCTGGTCGCGGCGCGGCTCAAGGAGCGCTATGGCCGGCCGGCGTTTGCGATTGCGCTGGAGCCGGGCGGTGTCGGTACCGGGTCGGGGCGCTCGATTGCCGGCGTCGATCTCGGCCGCGCGGTGCGGCAGGCGGTGGGCCAGGGGCTGCTGCTCAAGGGCGGCGGCCACGCCATGGCGGCGGGCGTCACGCTGCGCAAGGACGCGCTCGCAGCGTTTCGCGCTTATCTCGAACAGGCGCTCGCCGCCGACGTGACCGCCGCACGGCGCGAGGACGCGCTGCTGATCGACGGCGCTTTAAGCGCAGCGGGAGCCACGGTCGAAGCGGTGACGGACTTGGCGCGGGCCGGACCGTTCGGCGCCGGCAACCCGGAGCCGGTGCTCGCGTTCCCGGACCACACGCTGGTCTATGCCGAGGAGGTCGGGCTGTCACACATCCGCGCGCGGCTGCGTGCGGGCGATGGCGCAGTCGTCAACGCGATCGCGTTCCGCGCCGCGGGCCAGAAGCTCGGCACCGCCTTACTGCAGGGCCGGGGGCAGGCGGTACACGCCGCCGGTACGCTGTCGATCGACCGCTGGAACGGCGCCGAGCGGGTGCAACTCCGCCTGCTCGACCTCGCGCCCGCCGACGCCGGCCTGCGGGTGCGTTAGCGAGGGTCATTCCGGGGCCGCATCGCGGCGGGCCCGGAATCCATTGAGCAACTTGAAGTCCTTTATGGATTCTGGGTTCGCGCCTTCTGCGCGCCCCGAAATGACGGCGCAATAGTCTCAATGCCCGGTCGGCTCCGGCAGGCGCAGTTTCGCCAAGGTGTCCGCCAGCGGTGCGAGCGAGCGCCGTGCGCCGTCGCGGCTGCCCATCTCGATCACAAGAAGCGCGCCGACAAGGCGCACGTCGATCTGCATGAATTCGGCCGGCCATTCGGGATCGCCGGCCAGATGCGGAGGACGGTCGGCGACGAAGCGTTCGGCGAGCTGCTGGAACGACCGCCGCAGGCGGTGAACCGCAGCCGCGGTCTCATCGCGGCCTTGCGTTTCGAGCGTGCGCAGCGTCGCCTGATACTCCGTCGAGGTCTCCTGCCATGCCCGTGCAAAGGTCGCCGATGCACCGGGCTGCGCGGCCACGCCGCCTGTCGGGGTGGCGAGCAGCATCGCCAGCAGCATGGCACGCATTCGACAGCGCAGGCGGCGCACGATTCCCATGGTTGCTCCGGACAGGTCGGCAAGGCTAATTAGCCGCGGTAAATCTTGAGAGAAAGATAAAGCGCAATGTCGAAACTTCAGTTGTCCGTTGCGGTCGGCAATTATGACCGGGTGCGCCCGTTGTTCGACGGCGCCGTGCAGATCGACGGCGTTGACCCGGTGTTTATGATGCTGCCACCGGAGGAAATCTTTTTCCGCGCGTTTCGCGGCCAGGACTTCGACATCTGCGAGCTGTCGATGTCCAGCTTCACGGTGAAGACCGCCGCCGGCAACTGCCCCTATGTCGGCGTGCCTGCCTACGTGTCGCGGGCTTTCCGCCACAACTCGATCTGGGTCCGCACCGATCGCATCAAGTCGCCGGCCGATCTCAAGGGCAAGCGCGTCGGGCTGCCGGAATATCAGCTCACCGCCTGCGTCTGGGCACGCATCATCCTGGAGGAGGACTACGGCGTGAAGCCGTCCGACGTAACCTGGGTGCGCGGCGGCATCGAAGACGCGGGCCGGCCGGAGAAAATCACGATCAAACTGCCCGACGATGTGCGGATGGAAGACGCTCCCGAAGGCGCCACCATCTCGCAGTTGCTGGAGCGCGGCGAGATCGACGGTTTTATCGCGCCCAGGGTGCCGTCACTCGCGGGTCGCCAGAGTCCGAATGTCGGGATGCTGTTCGCCGACCCGATCGCCGCCGGCAAGGACTATTTCAAGCGCACCGGGATCTTCCCGATCATGCACGTCACCGGCATCCGCCGCGAACTGGTGGACAAGCATCCGTGGCTGCCGGCGGCGGTATTCAAGGCATTCTCGCAGTCCAAGGAGAAATGCTTGGAGGCACTCGAAGACACCGCGGCCACCAAGGTGACGCTGCCGTTCGTCGAGGATCAGCTACGGCTCGCCCGCGAGTTCATGGGCCACGATTTCTGGTCCTACGGACTCGAACCGAACCGCAAGGTGCTGGAGACGTTTCTTCGCTTCCACCACAAGGAAGGGCTGTCGTCGCGTCTGGTGACGCCGGAGGAACTGTTCCATCCCTCGACCCACGAGAGCTTCGCAATTTGATAGCTGTTCGGGCGGTTGCTTGACCCTCCCCCTTGTGGGCAGGGTCGCCGGCTACGCGACGCGCGGCAGGCGGGGTGGGGTTTGTGGCCGCCTGCACTGAAGCCAGAAAAGGCCCCACCCCCGACCCCTCCCCACAAGGGGGAGGGGAGCGCACCGTGCTTGTTGCTCAAGTTTCGAATTGGTAGCCCGCATGGAGCGGAGCGGAATGCAGGAACGGTCGTGCGCCGTGACGATCGGTCCCGGATTGCGTCACCGCGCGTCTTCAACGCGCGATGACTTCATCCGGGCTACGGCGCCTTACTTCTTCTGGCCTTCGGTGCCGCGGAGCATGGCGGCGGTGGTGATCGCCGCATAGCCGGGCTCGACCCGCACGTCGACAACCGCAACGCCGCCAGCCTCGACCACCTTGATTGCCTTCTCAAAGGTCGGCAGCAGGTCGGCCGTCTTGGTGACCGGCGGGAAGCCGACCGCACCCTGCGCCTGCGCGACCGCCGAGCAGTCGATGTCGGGCTCGGAGATGCGCTGACCGATCCAGCGGTTTTCCACCGGCCGGTTGCGGACGCGGGCGACGCGTTCCTGGTGCAGTTCGTCGTTGAAGAACGAGCGGTTGTTGCAGACCACGATCAGCACGGGAAGCTTGTAGTGCACGGCGGTCCACACCGCGGTTGCGCCCATCATGTAGTCGCCGTCGCCGCAGACGCCGACTACCAGGCGGTTCGAACCCTTGAGCGCAAGCGCTGCGCCGACCGTCAGCCCGGGGCCCGAGCCGATGCCGCCGCCGCCGTCCGATCCGATGTAGTCGAGCGGATGGCGGAAATTCCAGGTCGCGCCGTTCCAGGACAACGGCAGGTGGGTGAGGGTGACGTCGTGGTCGCCGCAGGCCGACTTCAGCGCCAGCGCGAGATCGTCGACCCGCAACGGGCCGTCGCTTGGCTTGTAGGGCTCAGCCTTCGGCTTGACTGCGGCGGGCTTCGGCGCCTTGGCGCCGCCGAGCGACGCGAGCAATGCGGACACGGCTTGCTCAGACGTCGTCACCAGCAGCAGGTCCACCGGCGGCAGCGCCTCGTAATCCATGCTCCAGCCGTTGTGCAGGTGGAAGTCTGCACTGACGTTGATGATCTTCGGCTTCGGGACGTCGAAACCGAAGCCACCCCGCAGCACGCCGTTGAGGTCGACACAGTCCAGCGCGAGAATGACGTCGGCCGCCTTCAGCGCCGCGGCCGCCTCAGGAGTCATCGCATTGCCGGCCGGTACACCAGCGTGCAGCGGATGGTCGGTCGGAAAGCCTGCGGCGCATTTGAGGTCGGTGATGACCTTGGCGTTCAGCGTCTCGGCGAGTGCGATACGCTCGTTCCAGCCGTCGACGCTGCGCGAGGTCCGGCCGACCACGATCACCGGGTTCTTGGCGCCCTTGAGCAGTGAGGCAGCTTCCTTGATCAGTTCGGGTGACGCGCCGGGCGTCGCGTCCGGCATGAAGCGCGCCACGTCGATCGGCGGCAGCGGCTCGGTGAGCTTGGCTTCCTGCAGTTCGGCGTCGAGGTTGATGTAGACCGGGCCCATCGGTGCGGTGTTGGCCATCCAGGTCGCGCGGATGAGCGCCTCCCGCGTCGCCGCCGGCGAGGCCGGCTGGTCGTCCCACTTGGTGTAGTTGCGCACGATTGCGCCCTGGTCGCGCGAGGTGTGAATCCAGTCGATCCAGGGCCGGCGCTTGGCAGCATCGACCGGGCCTGTTGCCCCGAGCACCACGACCGGGATGCGGTCGCACCAGGCGTTGAAGATCGCCATGGTGGCATGGAACAGGCCGACGTTGGAGTGCACCGCCGCCGCCATCGCCTTGCCGGTCACCTTGGCGTAGCCGTGCGCGATCGCAACCGCGCTCTCCTCGTGCAGGCAGAGCAGCATTTGCGGCATCTCGTTGCCGAGATAGTTGACAATCGAGTCGTGGAAGCCGCGGTAGCTCGCGCCGGGATTGAGCGCGATGTAGGGAATCTCCAGCGCGCGCAGCGTCTCGGCGGCCACGTCGCTGCCCCACGCCGGCGCGTTGTCGGGCGTCAGATTGACCGGCCGGTCGAGTTCGCGGAGCGAAGGATGGGCCTTGCTGGCAGGCGCTTTCGCGGCGGCCGGTGCCGCCTTATTCGTTGCAGTCGTCACGGTTGGTCCTTGGGTTCTGGTGGGAAAATTCGGCCCCATAGAACCGGATCAGAGGCCCTGACGCAACCGGGCGAGCAGCTTCACGCCTGCATAGCCGTCAGCCGGCTGCATCCCGGCTTTGCGCTGGAAATCGCGCACCGCGATCATGGTGGCGTTGCCGACCCGGCCGTCGGTGCCGCGAGTGTCGAAGCCGAGCGCGGTCAACCGCTTCTGGATTTCCTGCACCTCGGCGAGCGTGGGCGTGCGCTCGCCGCCGGGGAACTGCTGCACCAGCGGTCCGCCGCCCATGATCCGGTCGCCGGTCAGCACGATCGACAGTGCGTAGTTCATCGACGGGTTGTAGGCGCGCACCGCATAGAAGTTCGGACCGAGCAGGAAGCCCGGCCCGCCCGGCACCGGCACCCACAGCTTCGCGGTCGCCGACGGCTGCGGGAACGGCTTGCCGTCGGCGCGCATCACGCCGGCCTTTTGCCACGCCTCGTAGCTGCGCGAACCGTCCTTGCCGCTGCCCGAGGCGCGAACCTCGTAGCCCCAGTGTTCGCCGGCGCGCCACTTGCCGCGCTTGACCAGAAACTGCGCGGTGCCGGCGAGCGCGTCGTCGGGTTTGCCGAACGGCAGCACGCGGCCGTCGCGATCGTAGTCGACGCCCATGTTCAGCCAGACCTCCGGCATCCATTGGGTGTGACCCATGGCGCCGGCCCAGGAGCCGCGCATCTGCTCAGGCGTCGCCCAGCCGCGGTCAACGATGGTGAGCGCGTTGAGCAGTTCCTGTTCCCAGTACTTGCGGCGCCGCGGTTCGCCCCAGGCGAGGGCGGCGAGCGATGGGAACACCGGGCGCATGTGGTTCTTCTGGACGATCGGATCGCCGAACGCCGACTCGATGCCCCACAGCCCCAGCAGGGTGCCGCGCTCGACACCGTAGTCCTTTTCGAGGCGGCCAAGGAGCGCGGAAAATTCCTTCGCCTTCTCCTTGCCTTCGCCGATGCGCCAGTCGGAGACGCGGCGGTTGAGGTATTGCCAGAGCTTTTCGCTGAATTCCGGCTGCTTGCGATCGAGTTCAAAGACCGCTGTGTCGGGCTTGAGGTTCGCCATCACGCGGCTGTAGGTGGCGTCGGAGATGCCACGCTCGCGGGCCCGTGCTCGGAAAGCGTCGACCCAGCGGCCGAACGACGCCTGGCTGTCCTGCGCCGTCGCCGGCATGCTCCATGGCGCCGCTATCGCTGCCGCCATGATCGGCAGACACGCCCGCCGGCTCAGAAGAGGTTTCATCCACTCGCTCATCGCGCGGCATCCCGTCGTCGGTTCGGTTGGCGGCCGGCGACTCTAGCGCGGTTTCTGTCGGCTTTGCGGCCGTGATGGGGGCGGCATCGGATGAAGCGGCCGGCTGCGCGACAGATTCGGCGGCAGCGGGGTCTTGCGGCGCGGACTCCTGGACGGATTCTTGGGCGGGTTCCTGGGCCGACGGCGGCGCATTCGCGACCGGCACTTCGGCGGCAGGTTCGTGCGCCGTCGGCACGCCCGAAACCGCCTCCTTGGGAGGTTCCTGGGCGACCGGCGCCTCGGTCGCTAGCGTCGCAGCGGGCAGGGTCGCGGACGGCGGCGCGGTGTCGGTTGGTGTGGTCGCGACCGGCACGGGAGTGCCGTCCTCGCCCAGTTCCACGCCGCGCGCGCGGATCAGCCGCTCATAAGCGGCGACCAGCGTCATGTACGGATTGACGAAGACCCAGCCGTACTTTGTCGGCACCTGCAGGTCGAAATGCAGGTGATAAGTGGTGGCATTCTCGCGGTACCAGTAGTTGCCGACCTTGCCGATCGCCTCGCCTTCCTTGACGAAGCGCCCGCTGACCCAGCCGCCGGCGTCGAACTGCTTGGGCGACATGTGCAGATAGCGGAACCGGACCCGCTCGCCCGGCCCGTTGGCGACGATGTAGAGCGCCTGCTGGCCGGGCGCGCGCATCACCGCGCCGTCGCGCACCGCCACGACCTCATGCTCGTAGGGCTCGCAGCGCGCGCCCGGCCCGCGCTGGCGGCAATAGGCGGGGCGCAGGTCCTGGCCCTGGTGGCCGAGCCCCCTGCCGCACTGGCCGACAAAGAAGGCGCGCGGCTCGCAGAAATTGTCGCGCCAGGGATAGGAGTAGTTTTGCGGCGAGCCTTCGCTGCGGGCGAACTGGGTATTGGCGAAAGCGGGCGCATCCAGCATCGGGAAGCGAATCTTGGAATATACCGTGTAGTCGGCGTCACCCTTGATCTTGCCGCCGGGGCGTCCGAGTTCGCCGGGCGCATAGTAGGTGAACACCGTGGACTCGGCGGCCGGACGTTCGATCGTGCTGGAGGCGGCCGTCCTGGGCGCGGCCGGCGGCTGACCGCCCACAAGCTGCAGCGACTTGAGCACGCGCACCGCGACCTTGTCGGCGTCGCGGCAGGACATGCGGCGGAAGCGGGCGCCGCCGTCGTGGCATTCGATCGCGATGACGTAGGGTACGCCGTAGCGCTCGAAGGTGTAGCGCGCGTAGTTTTCCAGGAACATGCGCTTGATGCCCGGGAACTCGCTTTCGATTTCGTTGCCGACCGGCCAGGCGATGCGGCCGGCAGGCTCGTCGATCTCGTAGACCACACCGGCGCCCGAGAGGTGGATCAAGATGCGCTCGGCATAGTTGATGCCGAGGTCCTTTATGTCCGGCGCCCGCGCCGTGATGACGGCGTCGTAACCGCCGGGTCCGGCGTGAAAGAACGGCACGCTCTCGAAGCCGCGGAGATAGGCGCCAGCCTCGGTCGCCGCTTTCCCCTCGGCCCGGTCGCGCAGGAATGCCGCGATGTCGAACGGCAGCAGCACCGGTACGACGCTCGCCGCAATATTGGGGATGCGCTCGGCGACGGCGCGGTTGAGATCGCCCAGCGGGTCGGCAGGCGCGGCCACGGGTGCCCCGTCGCCGTCGTCCGGCGCGGGCCGGAACGCCTCACTCGCGCGCAGTTCGGCGGTGACCGAGTTCCAGTCGGCGGCAAAATGGGCGATACGCGGCGCCTTCATGTCTTGCGCGGCCGCGACGGCGATGCCGGCGGCGAGCGCGAGGCCCGCGAGACAGGGTGCCTTCAATTGCGATGCTCCACACTTCAACAACGCAAACGCACCCGAGCTTGCGCCACGTCATAGTCCGGGCAAACCTCAGTATTGTCGCAGCATTCGTGGACAGCCAAGCGGGATATCGACGCCGCCCGTCGATCCGGCGGCGGGTGTGGCTTTGCACCCACTGACGTGCAGCGAAGCCCACCGCCGCCGCTCAGTCCTTGGCGCGCTCGACGTAGGAGCCGTCGGCCGTCATCACCACGATCTTGGTGCCGACGCTGACGAACGGCGGCACCATGGTGCGCACGCCATTGGACAGCACCGCCGGCTTGTAGGACGAGGCCGCGGTCTGGCTCTTAATCGCCGGCTCGGTTTCGGCCACTTCCAGGGTCGTCTTCTGCGGCAGCGTGATCGAAACCGGCAGGCCATCGTAGACCGCCAGTTGCACTTTCATCTCCGGCGCCAGATAGGCGCCCTGGTCGCCGACCATGTCGGACTGCAGGGTGACCTGGTCATAGGTCTCGGCGTTCATGAAATGGTAGCCGTCGCCGTCCTGGTAGAGGAAGGTGAAGTCCTGCTCCTCGACATGGGCGCGCTCGACCTGCTCGGTGGTCTTGTAGCGCTGCGCGGTCTTTACCCCGTCGCTGATCCGGCGCATGTCGACCTGGGTGGTCGGCGTGCCCTTGCCGGGGTGGAAGCTCTCGGCGTTGAGAACGACGTAGAGCTTGCCGTCTTCGAGCTCGACGATATTGCCTTTGCGGAGTGAACTCGCGATGACTTTCAAGGCCGGAATCCTCGGTTTTCGGGCGGGGCGGAGCCGGCGCGAATCAGCCGCGGCGGCGGCGCCGATCCCATGTTTCGCGGCGCACCATACTGATCCTGCGACCGTTCGCCAGCCCTTTTCGCTGCGATTTCGCCGCAACCAGACCTGATTGCCGATGCAGGAAACCTCGCCGTTCTGGACCAGCCACGCCGACCGGCGGCCGTTCCTGCTCGGGCGGGCGCGGATCGCCACGGCGCTGCGGCAGTTCTTTGCCGCGCGGGACTTCGTCGAAGTGGAGACCTCGACGCTCACCGTCTCGCCCGGCAACGAAACTCATCTGCATGCCTTTATCAGCGATCTGGTGACGCCCGGCGGCGAGCGCCAGCAGCTTTACCTGCGCACCTCGCCAGAGTTCGCCTGCAAGAAGGTGTTGGCCGCGGGCGAGCCGCGTATCGTCGAGTTCGCTCGCGCATTCCGCAACCGCGAGCGCGGCCCGCTGCATCATCCGGAATTCACGCTCGTCGAATGGTACCGGGCGGGCGAGCCCTACGAGACGCTGATGGACGATTGCGCCGCGATCCTGGGGCTGGCGGCGCGCATCGCGGGCGCGGAGCGGTTCGCCTTTCGCGGGGCGAGCATCGACCCGTTCGCGCCGCCTGAGCGGCTGACGGTCACGGACGCCTTCGCGCGTCATGCCGGCATCGATCTCGCCGCGATGCTGGCGACCGAGCATCCCGTACCGTTCGCGGCAGCGGCGCGTGCCATCGGGGTGCGCGTCGCCGCCGACGACACCTGGAGCGATGTCTTCAGCCGCGTGCTAGTCGAGAAGGTCGAGCCGAAGCTGGGGCAGGGGCGGGCGACCGTTCTGTACGAATATCCCTCGGTGCAGTCGCCGCTGGCGCGGCCGACCGCGGCCGATCCGCGGCTCGCCGAGCGCTTCGAGCTCTACGCCTGTGGCGTCGAACTCGCCAACGGCTTCGGCGAACTGACTGATCCGGCGATGCAGCGCCTGCGCCTCGAAGAGCAGATGGCGGAGAAGGAACGCATCTATGGCGAGCGCTACCCGATCGACGAGGACTTCATCGCCGCGGTCGCCGCCATGCCGCAAGCGTGCGGCATCGCGCTTGGGCTCGATCGCCTGGTGATGCTGGCGACCGGCGCTACCCGCATCGACCAGGTGCTGTGGACGCCGCTGCCGGAACATGGGAAAGATCGCTGACAACAATAATCGTCAAAGGGGAAGCGCGATGCTGGCGCTCTACCACAACGACATGTCGCTGTGTGCGCAGAAGGTGCGGCTGTGCCTCTCCGAGAAGGGGCTCGCCTGGGAAAGCCGCCATCTGGCGTTGCGCGCGGGCGAGCACCAGCAGCCGTGGTATCTCAAGCTCAACCGCCGCGCCGTAGTGCCGACCTTGATCGACGGCGACAACGTGATCCCGGAATCGAACGTCATCCTGGAATATCTCGACGAGGCGTATCCGCAGCCGGCGCTGATGCCCGCCGACCCCTATGCGCGCGCCAAGGTGCGGCTGTGGACCAAGCAGCTCGACGAGGACATCCACGATGCCTCGGTTGCCGTCTTGAGTTTCGGCATCGCGTTCCGCCAGCAGTATCTCGATCGCGGCGAAGCCGGCAGAAAGATGCTCGAAGAGATCCCGAACCTGTTCAAGCGCGAGCGCCGCCGCGACGTCATCGAAAAGGGCACGGGCTCGCAGCACTTCGTGATTGCGGTGCGCCGCATGGTGATGATGCTCGACGAGATGGAGGGGGCGCTCGCCTCCCACACGTGGCTGGCGGGCGACAGCTACACGCTGGCCGACGTAGCGTTTGCGCCTTACCTGGCACGGCTCGAACACCTGAACGTCGCGGCCCTGTTCGGCGCGCGACCGCGCGTCGCCGACTGGTATCGCCGCTGCAAGGCGCGCCCGAGTTTCCATGAGGCGATTAACAAGTGGGAGAACCCCGACTACCTCAAGCTGATGCAAGCCCGCGGCAGCGACGCCTGGCCGCAGGTGCAGCAGATCGCCCTTTCGGCTTAGCTGTGCGGCGACGTCAAGCGACAAGAATGCGTAACCAGAGAGGAAACCCCATGACCGCGATCCGTATCAAGCGCGCTGCGATCGTGCTTGCAGCCATTGCCGCACTGACGCAGCCGGCCGCCGCGCAGACCTACCCGAGCCAGAACATCAATTTCCTGGTGGCATTCCCGGCCGGTGGCATCGCCGACGTCGTGGCGCGGCTAATCGGGCTCAAGCTGTCCGAGCGCCTGCGCCAGACCGTGGTGGTGGAGAACCGCGGCGGGGCCGGCGGCAACATCGCCGCCAAGCTCGTGACTGGCGCCGCTCCGGACGGCTACACCATCCTCGCGACCACCACCGGACTCGCGGCCAACGAGACCGCCTCGAAGAACAAGGGCTTCTCGGTGAACGACCTGCGCCCCGTCGCCATCGTGGCGATGAGCCCCGACGTGCTCGCCATCAACCCCAAGAACCCCGCCAAGGATCTCAAGGAGTTCATCGCCAACGGCAAGGAGAAGAGCTTTACCTACGGCAGCGCCGGCGTCGGCACCGGGCCGCACATCGGCGCCGAGTATTTCTTCCGCGAGGTCGCCAAAGTAAAGGCAGTCCACGTGCCGTTCACCGGCGGCGCGCCCGCCGTGCAGTCGGCGATCGGCAACCACATCGACGCCCTCGTGCTCACTCTGCCGACGGTGGTGCCGCCGATCAATCAGGGCCTGCTGCGCGGCATCGGGCTTGCGAGCCCAACCCGCAACTCGGCGGTGCCGAACGTGCCGACCTACGGCGAGATGGGCTATCCCAATGTCTATTCCGGATCGTGGGTCGGCTTCTTCGCCCCGGCGAAGACGCCCGATGCGGTGGTGGTCAAGCTCAACGGCGAGATCAACCAGATCATGAAGGACCCTGCGGTGCTGGAGAAGCTCAAGTCCATCGGCTTCGATCCGATCGTCAAGACCGAGCCGGAAGTGGCCGCTTACTTCAAGGACCAGGTGGCGACCTGGGCCAAGATGATCAACGCCATTGGATTCTCGGCTAATTGACGCCATAGAGGGCACGTCATCGGCGATCTCACGTAAGCCGCGGCCGGGAGTGGCGATGCGAGAAGTCTGGGTAGCGGCGAGCCTTCTGTGGTTCGCCGGGGCGGGGCTACGTCTGACCATTCTGGCCGTGCCGCCGGTGATCGCGCTGATCCAGCAGGATCTCGGCCTCACCGGCACGCAGATCGGCATCCTGTCCGGCCTGCCGGTCATTCTGTTCGGGCTCGCGGCGCTGCCCGGATCGCTGTTGATCGCGCGGTTCGGCGCCCTGACGACGCTGGTTGCCGGACTGTTGATCGCCGGCATCGCCTCGGGGCTGCGCGGCGCGGTGCTCGATGTCTGGTGGCTCTACGCCACGACTGTCCTGATGAGCGCGGGCGTCTCGATCATGCAGCCGGCGCTGCCGCCGCTGGTGCGCGCCTGGCTGCCGCGGCGCGTGAGCTTCGGCACCGCGCTCTACACCAACGGGCTCCTGGTCGGCGAAACCATCCCGGTCATGCTGACGGTGCCGCTGCTATTTCCGCTGATCGACGATTCCTGGCGCTGGAGTTTTGCGATCTGGGGCATTCCGCTGGTCGTGATTGGGCTCGCGACGCGTGCGCTAGCGCCGCCGGTGACGCCCGCAGCCGCCCCGGCGAGCGGCGGCCGAAGCTGGTGGCCGAACTGGCGCAATCCGCTCATCTGGCAACTCGGCATCATGTTCGGCTGCGTCAACAGCGCCTACTTCTGCACCAACGCCTTCCTGCCCGGCTATCTTACCGGGGTGGGCCGGCCCGACCTGATCAGCGGCGCGCTGACCGCATTGAACTTTGGTCAGCTTCCGGCGTCCTTCATCATGTTGGCGTTCGCACGCCAAATGGAACGCCGGGTCTGGCCGTTCGTGCTCTCGGGCGTGGTGCTTCTGGTCTGCTTCGCCGGCATCGTCACGACCGCAAGCCTCTGGACTCTCTTGTTCGCCGGCATCGCCGGATTTACGGGGGCTGTGATCCTCACCCTCGGTTTTGCGCTTCCGGCCCTGCTCGGCGACCCGGCGGATGTGGCGCGCATGTCGGCTGCCATGTTCACCATCAGCTACAGCGAGGGCCTCGTGATCGCGGTCCTGAGTGGCGCCGCCTGGGACATCGCCGGCAATGCGGCGTTCGCGTTCCTGCCGATCGCCGTCGCCGCGCTGCCGCTTCTGGTGGTCCCGTGGTTCATCCCGTTTCACCGGACGCATGCCGGCGCGGCACACTGACATGCTCTTTGGAATTGAGGCGTCTCCTCGTCATGGCCGTGCTTGTCACGGCCATCCACGTCTTGCTCAATCCACCCGTAAGACGTGGATGCCCGGCCTTCGCCGGGCATGACGAAAGAGAGAGTTGCGAACAGTCGAGACATCACCATGCCGAACCTAAAACTCACGCTCGCCTGCTGGGATTACGACCGCACCCGCCCGCTGATCGACGGTCGGGTGAAGCCCGAGGGCATCGACCTCGACATCCAGCTCCTGCGGCCGCGCCAGACCTTCCAGCGCATGCTCGACACCCAGGAGTTCGACGTGTCCGAGCTGTCGCTGGCCTCCTATACGGCGCTCAAGGGCCGCGGCGCGTGCCCGTTCGTCGCCGTGCCGGTCGCATTGTCGAAAATCTTCCGGCACTCCTGCATCTACGTGCGCGCCGGCAGCGGCATCACGACTCCGCAGGACCTCCGCGGCAAGCGAGTCGGCACCTCGCAATATTCCTCGACCGGGCTCGTCTTCATGCGCGGGATGCTGCAGCACGACTACGGCGTGAAGTCGGAGGACATGCACTGGTTCATGGGCGGGCTGAACAGCTTCGTCGAGCCTCCGCTCATTCCACTTAACCTGCCGAAGCCGATCCGGCTCGATTTCCTCTCCGCCGGACAGACGCTCGAAGCGATGTTCGACAACGGCGAACTCGATGCGCTGCTGTCGCTCTACATCCCGAAGAGCTTTCTCGCCGGCGCGCCGCACGTTGCGCGGCTTTTCCCGAACTTCAAGGAGATAGAGCAGGACTATTACCGCCGCACCGGCATCTTCCCGATCATGCACACCGTGGTGCTGCGCGAGGACATCTACCGCGAACATCCCTGGGCGGCGCAAAGTATCTACCGGGCATTCTGCGAGGCACGGGACCTCGCGATCGAAGGCCTCTACGACACCGATGCGCTGCGGGTCGCGCTGCCGTGGCTGATCGACCACGTCGAGGAGACGTGGCGGGTGTTCGGCAAGGACTTTTGGGCCTACGGCCTTGAATCCAATCGGCCGACCTTCGCGGCGGTCGGCCGCTACGTCCACGAGCAGGGTCTGTCGCCGCGGGTGGTGAGCGCTGACGAATTGTTTGCGCATGGGGTAGAATAGCGACCGTGTCCCAGGCGCGGCGCAGCGGCGTAGGAGGTTTGTGGTCATTCCGGACTCGCGGGCTTCGCCCCGCGACCCGAAATGACGGAGGAGGGGAGCGGAACACGTGACCGACATCAACAATCGCTACGGCGGCCCGCACCTGATCGTCACCGCCAAGACCGCGCACAAGGTGCACTTCGTCGATGCCGCGACGCTCGCCATCACCGCGACCATCGACATGCCGGGCTCGACTCACGAATTGGCGCTGTCGGCCGACGGCCGCACTGCCTACGGCTCGATCTACGGCGACGGAATCTTCGCGAGGCGCGTCAATCCTGACCGCCGCATCGTGGTGATCGACCTGCCGTCGAAGTCGCTTGCGCGCGTCATCGACCTCGGCGCGGTCTATGCGCCGCACGGCGTGATGATGGACGAGCACGGCACGCTGTGGTCATCAGGCGAACTCGGCAACGCGGTGCTGGCGATCGATCCCGCCAGCGGTAAGGTCGACAAGATCGAGGTCGGCTCGACCGCGCACTGGGTCGCGATCAGCCACGCCACCGGCAAAGTGTTCGTTTCAGTGAAGCAGGACTGGCTTGCCGTGGTCGACGTCGCGCGCCGCGCCATGAGCGATCGCATCCCGCTGCCGCATGTGGTCGAGGGAATCGCGATCTCGCCGGATGGCGCGACGCTTTATGCCTGCGCGCAGGACGCCGCCGAGTTCTATGTTGTCGATGCGGTCTCGCACGCCATCCGCGGCACGGTACCGATCGACGGCGCCGACGCCGCGAAGAAGCAGATGCGGCGGGTGCGGGTGTCGCCCGACAACCGCTACGTCGTGGTGTCGTCCAACCAGGACCACCACGCCGCGATCTACGAGGCTGACGGGCTCAAGCAGATCGCCTCGATGCCGATCAAGAAGGGGCCGATGGGCTTCGGCTTCGCGGCCGACGGCCGGTATGCCTATGTCTGCTGCCACGACGATGCCGAGATCTTTGAATTCGAGCTCGCTACCGGCCGCGTCACCCGAGCCTTCGCCACCGCTGCCGGCTGCGAGTTCATCGTCGGATATCATTGATAGGCAAGCAGTCTTGTTGCAGGCACGCTCCTGGTCGCCGCTACCTTGCGCTTGCGGATTCCATATTGCCCGAGAGCCGTGGGGCATATTGGACCTTGCGGCCAGATGAGTGGCAAATGTCAAACCGCGGCAATCGCTGAATTCCTGAATGAAGCGCTGCGGTTGCGCACGATTGGACACCAAGCCTAGACTTGGTCCGCCGGACAGCAATCGACAGACCACCAGCACGCCGGAATTTGCTTCGTCCCGGCCTGTTCGAAGACATTCCGTGAAGCGAAGGTCCGCTTGAGAATTATGCGCGGTGGTCGCAAAAAGCGAAGGCTCGCGGATCCGCAAGGCGTGGTGAGAAATCTGGCCGGGCTGAAGGGTGACACGCCCGTCGGATTTCTCCCTGTTATTCCGTCGAATCCGAAAGCCGAACGCGCGTTACATGACTTGCGGGCAATCGCTCTGCGCTTTCTGGACCTTGAGTTTCTCGTGGCGGTAAGGCCGGCACATTCAGAGCCAGCCTATATGTTCGATGCTGGCATCGATGCCATCGGATATGTGGCATTCGTCCAAAGCGCATATCGGGAATATGCCGGCATCCATGAAAATCTTCGCGCTCTGCACGAGTACCTCCTCAGCGAACCTGATCCCGAAATCATCAATTATGACCTGCAGGCCTTTCTCATCACCTTGCGCGCGGCGCGCGAAGTCGTGCCCGAATTGGCCGCCAGCACATCTGCTCTGGCGCTGCTGCTGGCTGAGGAACGAATTTTTGCGTTGTCGAGAAGACGGCCCGAATACGCCAAGCTTGTTCGGCGCATCTACAGCAAAAGACACCAGTTCGCCAAGTTCTTTGCCGGACAAATCGACCTGAATGAAGCCGTGGCATGGTTTTTTCCGCTTCTCCAAGAGGAGCCCGACGAAGCGGTATTGAGTTATCTCGAGATGAAGGAAAAAATCCGCGCTGCTTGCGGAAGCTCACTGCCGACACCGCCGACTGCAACGAAGCGAGGCGAACACAAGGGCGCCAAACGACATGCGCCCCCTGTGCAGCGAAAAATTGAGCGTCGACCGCGGCCCAAGCTCAATTATTACCGTCCTGCTTCGCCCGCGGTCATCGATCGTATTACACGAGCCCAGGAATTTCGGGTCTGGACCGTGCCTGTGTCCATCAAAGAGCAGTACGAACAGCACGGGCGAGAGTTCGCGAAGGCGCAAAGGTCATGGCTGCAATATGCCAATGAAACGTGGCCGAAGAAATCGACCATGCGTTGGATCCCGGCCGACCAGGGCGGGATCATTCTTGGCCATTTGACTCAAAAAGTCATTGATCCGCTGAGCAACCCGCCCGAGATGAACTTGATCGAAGAGGCGCAAGAAGAGCAGGGGACGATAGCCTCCCTGCTGCTTGATGTGTCTTGTTCCATGCAGGTCGATGGCCGCCATGAGCTGACCTACATGATCGCCGATCGTTTAAGCGACTTTTTTGCCAGAGGTAACGTCCCAACAGAGATCATCGGTCATACGACGACCGCCGAGATCGTCCCGAATGTGGTCGGACGTAATCGTCCGATTCATTACATCCTCTTCAAGATGCGCGAGGAGCCCCACAATTTGTCAACGGTGCACCGACTGTGCTCCATCTTGCACACGGGCATGCAGTATTTCAGTTACGACGGCGAAGCCGCCATGTGGTGTTATGGCCGGCTAAAGAAGAGCCGCGCCAAACGCCGGATCATGTTTGTCATTACCGACGGAGACCCCAGCGGGACATATCTAAGCAAGAAAGGCGATGACATCAGCTATTTTTCGGCGCGCCATTTCCGCGACGCTGTTGCTTTCATCGAGGCAGACAGGAATGTCGAGATTATCGGCGTGTCAATCAAGGCCGACGTGAGCAGACATTTTCGACGTTCCGTACGAATAGATTCGATCGAGGATGTCTACCGTAAACTCAGCCCTTTCGCCCTGGCTTTACTACGCGAGCCGCATGAACACACGAAGCGGCCATCCGATAAATCGTCTGAATCGAAATCGAACCGGAAAGGCAGAAGGATCGGTCGCCGGTAGGGCTTCGGCCGCAGCGGATCAGTTGCAGATGGGGAGGGGGCAGGCCCTTCGCGGATGCCCCCTCCCGCACTGGCGCGTCTTACGCCGTTTGAGCCCTCTCCCCGCAAGTTTCCGCAAGCGGGGAGGAGCGAAGTGACGAGACGTCGTGCGGCCAGTTCCGCTCTGCAGCGGTCAGTGCGCCATACTTACTTGGCCTTGATGTTCATCGCCTTGATGACCGGCCACCACTTCTCGATCTCGGCTTTCTGCAATGCGCCGAGCGCCTCGGGCGTCTGCTTGTCGCGCGGGAAAATGATCTGGCCGAGATCGGTGAGCCGCGCCTTGACGGCGGGATCGGCCAGCGCCTGGACCGCGGCGGCGTTGAGCTTGGCGATCACGTCCTTAGGCGTGCCCTTCGGCGCCCATAGCCCGCCCCAGACCGAGATTTCGAATCCCGGAAATCCCGCCTCCGCGGTGGTCGGGATATCCGGTGCGGAGGCGAGCCGCGTGTTGGTGGTGATGGCGTAGCCGCGCACCAGCCCGCCGCGGATCAGAGGCAGCGAGCTTGCCGGCGAGGTGCACATCGCGTCGATCCGCCCGCCGACCACGTCCTGCAGCGCCGGCGCCGCGCCGCGATACGGCACGAACGGCCATGTTGCGCCGGTCACGCGCTGGAGTTCGAGGCCGCACAGATGCAATGTGCCGCCCGCGCCGTTGTGCGCCGACGAGACATCCTTCGCATTGGCCTTGAGCCAGGCAGTGAGCTCCTTGAGATTGGTCGCCGGAATGGCGTTCTTGCTGACGATCAGGTTCGGGCCGTTCATCACGAGCGAGATCGGCTCGAAGTCCTTCACCACGTCGTACTGCAGCGGGAAGATCGCCGCATTGATGACGAACTGGTCGCCCGAGCCGATGGCAATCGTGTAGCCGTCGGGCGCGGCGCGCGCGACACGGCCGACCGCGATGCTGCCGCCGGCGCCGCCGACGTTCTCGACCACCACCGATTGGCCGAGCGGCGCGCGCATCCCTTCGGCGAGCGCGCGGGCGATGCCGTCGAACAGGCCGCCGGCCGGGTAGGGCGCCACGATCGTGACCGGGCGATTCGGGAAGGCTTGGGCGGACGCCGTTGCGACCGTGCCGAGGAGCGCCGAAAGCGAAAGACCGAGAGCACAGGTGCGTTTCCAGGTTGTCATAGTGGGCATTTCGAGCCTGTTGAATTTTTGGGAGGGATGACGTTCGCCGTTTGAAACGGCGCGGCCAGCGTGCTGGTTCTCGCCTGCAGGCGCAAGTGGCCCTGCACGTATGTCGCGCCCCGGAATTACATGGAGCTGGTGTGCCCTGTTCCGGGGGGCGATACGACCGCGCGCTAGCCGCCGAACGGTTTGCTGAGAAAGCGCGAGCCGGCAAAGCCGTAGCGCCACGGCTTGTCGGCCGCCTTGGTGATGCCGATGCGCGGCCCGACGGCGATGTCCGGCATATCGGCGCGCCCGCGCAGCTCGAACGGTGCGCGGTCGAGCGGCAGCGCGTTGTGAGCGAGCGTGATGCCGAGTGCCTGCGTGAGCCGCCCCGGTCCGGAGCACAGCAGCCGCTCGTCGGCAAGACCGCGGCGCCGTCGCATCGTCGCCATGCCTGCCGTCGGCGCCAGCGCGCGGATCAGCACCGCGCTCGCCGAGCCCTCGGCCTCGCAGACGAAGTTGACGCACCAATGGATGCCGTACGAGCGATAGACATAGGCGTAGCCGGGCGGGCCGAACATCACCGCATTGCGTTCGGTGCGACCGGCATAGGAATGCGCCGCCGGGTCGGTGTGGTGATAGGCCTCGACCTCGACGATCAAGCCGCCAACGCCGCCGACCAACAGCGTCGCGCCGATCAGGTCGGGCGCCACCGCATGGACGCTGCGCGCGAAGAACTCGCGCCGGAGCCGGGCAGGTCTGGTCATTCCACAATGCTCATACTGCCTCGGCGGTACTCCTGCATCGCCTGCGCCACCATCTCAATATCAGGCGGCGTCAGCCGGCTGTTCATGCACGAGCCGCTGACCGACCTGCGCAAGGTGATCGTGATCCAGCGTCCGACGCGCGCGGAAGCCGATGTCTGGCGCGCGCTCTGCGCCGCCTCGTCGTTTTTCTCCGCGGTTGGCAAGCTGCCGCGCAATTGGAACCATGAATGGCCGTTCATCAAATTTCTTGCTTAAACGGGGACCCCCCGGCTTGCACTAGGGGCGCAAACGCGTCACCTTCAGAGCGGCTCGGGCGGGCGACGTGGGAGATCGCGTCATGTTGCAGACGAGCATCCGAGCAGCGGCGCTTATTGTGCTGTCGCTCATCATCGTGATCCCTGATGCAATTGCGCGCGGCGGCGGCGGACGTGGCGGCTCCGGCGGCGGACACAGCGTCTCCGGTGGGCGCAGCTTCTCGGGCGGTCACAGCTTCTCCGGCGGGCGCAGCTTCTCAGTTGGACGTAGTTACTCGGGCGGGCGCAGCGTCTCAGTTGGGCGTAGTTATTCGGGCGGGCGCAGCCACTCGGTTTCGCGCAGCTACTCCGCGTCACGCAGTTACGCAGCGTCACGCGGCCACTCGATCGCGCGCAGTTCCTCGGGACGTAGCTACGCGGCGCAGCGGCGGTCGGCATCGCCGCGTCACATTGCATCATCCCGTCATACGGCATCGTCGCGCCAAGTCGCGTCGCGCCGTCACGCCAACCGGCAACACATCGCGCGGTCTGACGCCGGTACGCCGCGGGTCGCAGCCTCGCATTCGGTGGCGAAGGCGCACGCCAAGGCCTATCATCCGAACGCCGCCAGGATTCCGGGGCGGTCATTCGCCGCCGTCCATCGCAATGCGGCGAGGTCGGACGACCGTCTAGGCCGGCCGGGATTCCACCTTGCCAACGCCGGATCGCGCCCGCTCGGCGGGCACGCGCTGCACAACAAGTTCGTCGCCGGCAGGTACGGCGCAGCCGGCATCCACGGCAACAAGTTTGCGCACGCGACATTCCGCGGCCACTTCCCCCACCGCCACTGGCATCGGCGTCACGTCGCTCGATTCATCGTGATCGGCTGGGCAGGCTCGGTGTTCTGGCCTTATGCCTATGACGATGTGATCGGGTACACGTTCTACCCTTACGCCAACGACACCTTCTGGCCCCACGCCTACGACGACGTCTATGACGGCATCTTCGGCCGCTACGCCTATGGCAGGGCTCCGGCCCGGGTAACGGCGCCCGCGCTGGACGGTACAGTAACCACACCGAGCCCCGCGGTCGCGGGACCGGTGCGCGCACCCATCGATGTCTGCCGGACTGATGCGGCGGCCAACCTGACCGACTGGCCGATCGAGCAGATCGCACTCGCCGTCGAGCCGACCGATGCCCAGCGCGCGGCGCTTGATGGCCTCAGGGCCGCGACCGCCAAGGCGCTCGACGTGCTCAAGACGGCCTGCCCGAACGACCTGCCGAGCACGCCGACCGGGCGCATCGCGGCCATGCAGAACCGGATCGACGTGATGCTGCTCGCGGTGCGTACCGTGCGGCCGGCGCTGGATGCGTTCTATCAGACGCTCAGCGACGAGCAGAAGGCGCGCTTCAACGCGATGAGCCCGGAGGAGGCCGCGCAATCCGGCGAACGCGACCTTAGCCAGGCGTGCAACGCGCGCGCCTCCGGGATCTCGAGCCTGCCGGTCGACCGGATCGAACAGACGGTGCGGCCGAACGAGGTCCAGCGCGTGGCGCTCAAGGAATTGCGCGACACGATGTCGAAATCGATCGATCTGCTGACGTCGGAGTGCCCGACCGATCGGGCGCTGACGCCGGTCGGCCGGGTCGAGGCGATGGAGCGACGCCTCGACGCCATGTCGCGGGCGGTTCAGACGTTGCGGCCGGCACTCGACCGGTTCTACGGGACGCTGACCGACGAGCAGAAAGAGCGATTCAACCGGCTCGCGCCCGCGCAGAGCTGAATTGCGGCCGGACGCTCTCGCACTGGAAGTCCGCTCGAGCAGACATGAGCGGCGGTGGGGAATTCAATGCGAGCGAAAGCGGTTGCCCTTGGCGTCATGCATTCGGGAGGCGCCATAGGCGCCGACGCTAATTGGCGTGACACGCATGGCTGCCTGGACGTGGCGGTGCGTCCCAGATTGCGCGAAGCGTCCTAAACTGGGCGCCATGCGTATTTTTCTCGCCGGCGCCTCGGGCGCCATTGGCCGCCGTCTCGTTCCGCTTCTGGTGCAAGCCGGCCACCAAGTGACTGGCATGACGCGCTCGGCGGCGTCCGCGGCCGAACTCCAGCGGGCAGGGGCCATCCCCGCGGTCGTCGATGTGTTCGATGCGCCGGCGCTGACGTCGGCGATGGCGGCGGCCAAGCCCAATGTCGTGATCCATCAGCTCACCGACCTGCCGCGCGAGTTCGATCCGGCGAAGATCGCCGCCTCCTACACGGCCAATTCCCGCATCCGAACCGAAGGTACCCGCAACCTGATCACCGCCGCGCAGGCCGCGGGCGCAACGCGGTTGATCGTGCAGAGCATCGCGTTTGCCTATGCGCCGGGCGGCGAGCCGCATGTTGAGAGCGATCCGCTCAATCTCGACGATCCGGCGCGCGCCGTCACGGTGCGCGGCGCTGCCGACATGGAGCGCCAGGCGCTTGAAGCTGCGGGCATCGCGGCGGTCGTGCTGCGCTACGGTCTGCTGTATGGCCCCGGCACCTGGAGCGATGGCCCCTCACGCAAGCCAGCGCTTCACGTCGATGCGGCCGCGCACGCGGCATTGCTCGCGCTCACCCGCGGCGAGGCCGGCGTCTACAACATTGCCGACGACGACGGCGCGGTGTTGATCGTCAAGGCGCGCGCCGAGCTGTCGTTCGATCCGGATTTTCGGCTGCGGTAGCGCCGGCTCCTGGCCGCAGGAGAGCCGGCCGCGTCCATTTTCGCACGGACGGTGAACCGAACGGCGTGTCCGTGCGACCACAAATAATGGGACGGCGTTATCGGTTCGTCGCAACAGAACCAGACGGGACTTGACCCAGGTCAAGCGCGAGTTTGGCCGTGCGGGCACGATGCGGGTGACCTGTGCAACAGCCGATCTTCCCGGCTTGGGAACAGGGCGGAAGTCATATTCTGCGCGGCGAGGTGCGGGCGAAGGAACCCGGAATAGGGCGAAAGAAGGCCGAAGAGACGCCGGGACCGGACCTGACCGGCTGCCGGCGGCCGCTTTCGGACGGCATGCCTTCGGAATTGTTGGCGCTGATTCTAAACTGTTGCAGGCGGGGTTAACTCTTTATTAACTGTGTGACACGTCTGCAACATCCGGAGAAGATAGTGATCTCTCAGGAGGTTGGCGCCGCTATTTGGCCATACGCCTCGCTGAAATCGGATGGGTCGCGGGACCAAACACGACTCAGAATACGCAACCGCGAACAGAGGCCGCAACGCTCGATGGACGCCAAGACCAATCTCAAGACCAAGTTGCCCAGCCGCCATGTGACGGAAGGGCCGTCCCGCGCTCCCCACCGCTCCTACTACTACGCGATGGGGTTGACGAAGGAGCAGATTCATCAACCTTTCGTTGGGGTTGCGTCCTGCTGGAACGAGGCCGCGCCGTGCAACATCGCGCTGATGCGGCAGGCCCAGGCGGTCAAGAAGGGCGTCGCCGCGGCCGGCGGCACCCCACGCGAGTTCTGCACCATCACGGTCACCGACGGCATCGCGATGGGCCATGCCGGCATGTATTCCTCGCTGCCGTCGCGCGAAGTCATTGCCGATTCAGTCGAATTGACCATGCGCGGGCACGCTTACGATGCCCTCGTCGGGATTGCGGGCTGCGACAAGTCGCTGCCCGGCATGATGATGGTGATGTGCCGGCTGAACGTGCCGTCGATCTTCATCTACGGCGGGTCGATCCTCCCCGGCACCTTCAAGGGCCAGCCGGTCACCGTTCAGGACGTGTTCGAAGCGGTCGGCAAACACTCGGTCGGGCAGATGTCCGACAGCGATCTCGATACGCTGGAGCGCAACGCCTGCCCGTCGGCCGGCGCCTGCGGCGCCCAGTTCACCGCCAACACCATGGCGACCGTCTCTGAGGCGATCGGCCTTGCGCTGCCGTATTCGGCCGGCGCGCCGGCGCCCTATGAAATTCGCGACGCATTCTGCATGACCGCGGGCGAGCAGATCCTCGACCTGATCAAGGCCGGCATCCGGCCGCGCGATATCGTGACCCGCAAAGCGCTGGAGAATGCGGCCGCGGTGGTTTCGGCCTCGGGCGGCTCGACCAATGCTGCGCTGCACTTGCCGGCAATCGCGCATGAATGCGGCATCAAGTTCGACCTGTTCGACGTCGCCGAAATCTTCAAGCGGACGCCCTATATCGCCGATTTGAAGCCAGGCGGCCGTTATGTTGCCAAAGATATGTTTGAGGCAGGGGGTGTCCCACTGCTGATGAGGACGCTCCTCGATCACGGGTATCTTCACGGTGATTGCCTCACCGTGACCGGGCGTACGATCGCGGAAAACCTCCGGCGGGTGAAGTGGAACAAGGACCAGGACGTGGTCCACCCTGCCGACAAGCCCCTTACCGCCACCGGGGGCGTCGTCGGGTTGCGAGGCAACCTCGCGCCGGAAGGTGCGATCGTTAAGGTTGCCGGGATGGCGGACTTGAAATTTTCCGGCCCGGCGCGCTGTTTCGATGGGGAGGAGGCGTGCTTCGAAGCCGTCAAGAAGAAGAAGTACAAGGAAGGCGATGTGCTCGTGATCCGTTACGAAGGGCCCAGAGGCGGTCCCGGGATGCGCGAGATGTTGGCGACGACCGCGTCCCTCTATGGACAGGGCATGGGCGGGAAGGTCGCGCTCATCACCGACGGGCGCTTCTCCGGCGCGACCCGCGGATTCTGCATCGGACATGTCGGACCAGAGGCCGCAGTGGGCGGCCCGATCGCGCTTTTGCGCGACGGCGATCTCATCACAATTGACGCCACCAAGGGCACCCTTGACGTCAAGCTGACGAAGGCCGAGCTCGCGGAGCGGCGCAAGTCGTGGAAGCCGAGAAAGTCAGACTTCACATCGGGGTGTTTGTGGAAATACGCCCAGCAGGTGGGACCGGCGCGGGACGGCGCGGTAACCCACCCCGGCGGCGCAGCCGAGAAGGTCTGCTATGCGGACATCTAATGTAGTGTTGGCGCTCGGCCTGCTCGGCCTCGCCTTCGGGCTCACCCCGGCGGTGAGTTTCGATGGCACGCGCACCCCCGAGGGCGCGCCGGTCTCGACGCCGCTTCCCGCTACGACGCCCAATGCGTTGAGCCGCGTCACGCCGCTCGCCGCAGATCCGAATTCGCCGCTTGGCGTACCGTCGCGGCCCGGCCTTTCGCCCTTCGAGGCGTTCCGCTCCGGCGCGCAGGCGTTGCGCGAGGGCAAAGTCGATAAGGCAGTCGCAGAGCTCGAGCGCGCCGCGCGTCAGGGCGTTGCGGGCGCGATCTGGAAGCTTGGCCGGATGTATGCGGACGGCGATGGTGTGGTCAAAGACGAGGCCCGTGCCTTCGAGTATTTCCGCCAGCTCACAAACCATCCGCAGGCGGACGATAGTGTCGGCACTCCGCAGGCCCGCTTCGTCGCCAACGCCTTCGTGTCGCTCGGACAGTATTACTTGCAGGGCATTCCAAATGTCGTCGCGCCGGACCCGGCGGTTGCGCACCAGATGTTCCGGTACGCGGCGTCCTATTTCGCCGACTCCGACGCGCAATACAATCTGGGCCGTCTCTACCTTCACGGTAAGGGCGCACCGCAAGATTCGATCCAGGCCGCGCGTTGGCTGCGGCTCGCCGCTAACAAGGGCGAACATCGGGCGCAGGCATTGCTCGGCGCCATGTTGTTCAAGGGGCAGGGCGTTTCGCGGCAGGCAGGACTCGGCCTATTCTGGCTGATCGTCGCGAAGGACAGCGCCAGCGCGACCGAAGGCTGGATCACCGATACCTATGGATCGGCGTTCGCCCAGGCCACCGACGAAGAGCGGGCCTTGGCCTATAAGTACCTGGAAAACTGGGTAAAACGGCGTGCCTCTCCGGCTGCGGCGGCGCGTGAATAGCGATCTGTGGCGGCTTTAACACACTGTTTGGACATTCGACCGGGGCGGCAGTCCCGGTTATAGAAACGCTTCATCCCCGTCCGTATATTTCGCCGCAATGCGTAATGACGCTCCAGGCGAGGTATTGATGAGGAAGGTGCTGTGCGGAAGCATGGTCGCGCTTGCCTTCATGGCAGCGCCGGCCGTTGCTGCTGACCTCAGCGTTGCGCCCATCTATAAAGCGCTGCCCCCGCCACCGGCGAACTGGACCGGAACCTATCTCGGCCTGTCGGGCGGTGGGGTGTGGGGCAACGCGCAGATTTACAGCGGCGTGACCGGGCTCGTTGAGACCCCTTGGTTCGATCTCAGAGGCGGGCTCGTCGGCATCACGGCGGGCACGCAGATGCAGAATGGCAGCTGGGTCCTGGGCTTCGAAGGCGACGTCTCTGCCGTGAACAAGAGCGGCAGCGCTTTTCAGATGCCGCCAGGGGTCGGTTTCAATCACGAGGTCAAGGAACGCTGGCTGGCGACCTATCGGGGCCGTATCGGCGTGGCGAACGACAACTGGCTGTTCTATGCGACGGCCGGTGGCGCGATGGTGAGCTTGCAGCAGAACATCACCGCGCCGGGCGGCGTGCAGGTGTCGGACACAAATTGGCACTGGGGCTGGACCGCAGGCGCGGGCGTCGAGGTCAAGATCAACAATGACTGGTCGGCGAAGGTCGAGTACCTATACCTAGGATTGCAGGACAAGTCGTATTTCAATCCTTCGCCGAACGCCGCGGTCCAGAACGATCAGGGGGTGCGGGTCGACGACCATGCCGTGCGGGTCGGAGTGAACTACAAGCTGCCCTGGACACTGCTCGACGGTTTCTTCAAACGGTAGCTCGAGCTTAGAGGTCGAAGTCCGCCCACACCGGCACGTGATCCGACGGTTTCTCCCAGGCGCGCACGTGCTTGTCGATACCTACCGCGACAAAGCGGTCGGCGGCCTGCGGCGACATCAGCAGATGGTCGATCCGGATACCGTTGTTCTTCTGCCAGGCGCCCGCCTGGTAGTCCCAAAAGGTGAACAGGCCGCCGGCATCGGTCGAGGTTCGCAGGGCGTCGCTCAGTCCCAGGTTACAGAGCGTGTTGAACTTTGCCCGGGTGTTCGGCAGGAACAGCGCATCGCCTCGCCAGATCTCCGGGTTGCGGGCGTCCGCTTCACCCGGGATGACGTTGAAGTCACCCGCCAGGATCAGCGGTTCCTCGTGCTCAAGCCGCTCGCCAACATACTGAATGAGCCGATCCATCCATTTGATTTTGTATGTATATTTTTCCGTATTGGGGGGGTTGCCGTTGGGCAGATAGATCGACGCGACGCGCATTGCGCGGTCTCCGGCCGTGACCACCGCCTCCATGAAGCGGGCATGGTCATCGTCCATGTCGCCGGGCAAACGCGACGTCACCTCGTCGAACCGGTACTTGGATAGAAGCGCGACGCCGTTGAACGCCTTCTGGCCGTGGACTGCGACATTGTATCCGAGCGCCTCCAGCGGCTCTCGCGGGAAGGCATCGTCGACACATTTAGTCTCCTGGAGGCAGACGATGTCCGGCTGCCGCTCGGAGAGCCAAGCGATCAGGTTGTCGATTCGCTGCTTCACCGAGTTGACGTTCCAGGTCGCGATGCGCATTTGCAGAACAGGCCGATTTCCGGGACGAAAAGCGGGCCCGAAGGCCCATATAAAACCGGCATAAATGCCGATCACGTCGGTTCATTATGACGGCACCGCGCTGGTGCGCATCCGACGCGCTTATGCTAGACGTTGCGTTCTGTAAACCAAAAGGGAATCGTCGGCGGCCAAAGGATAGAGAGGAGCCCGGGCGCTAGGTATCTGATGCAGCCCGGCAAGCGAATGAAAAATGGGACGTTGGTGTTGGGCGTAGCCGTCCTTTTGGCGGCAGCGGGGGTCTTTGCGGCGACGCGAAGTGGCCTTTGGTCCCCCGGCGGAGCCGTCGCCCAGTCGCCACGTCCTCCGGCTGTGCGCACCGTTCCCGTCGAGGTGGCGCTCGCTCAGAAGATCCAGGTTCCGGTACGCATCGATGCCTTGGGCACGGTGACCCCCATCGCCAGCGTCGCGGTCAAGACCCGAGTGGACAGCGAAATCGTCGGCGTCCATTTCCGCGACGGCGCCGTCGTACGGCAGGGCGATTTGCTCTTCACGCTGGACAGCCGCGCCATCGAGGCCCAGATCAAGCAGGTCACCGGCGTGCTCGCGGGCGCCAAAGCGCAGCTCGAACAGGCCGAACGCGATGTCGCGCGCTACACCGAACTGTTCGCCAAGAATGCCACGACGCAAGTGACGCTCAACAACGCGCGGACGCAGGTGACGTTGTGGCGGGCGTCGGTCGACTCCAATACCGGCCAGCTCGAGCATCTTCGCATCCAGCTCGGCTACTGCACCATCCGCGCGCCGATTTCGGGGCGCGCGAGTACGGCCTCGGTCAAGGTCGGCAATTTCGTGCGCCAGGCCGACACTGCGCCGCTCGCCACCATCATCCAAATCGCGCCGATCTATGTGACGTTCGCGATGGCGCAACGACTGCTGCCTGAGGTCCGCGAAGCATTGCGGCAGGAAACCACGTCGGTGCAAGCCATCGTTGCAGGCGAAGACCGCCGCTCCACCGGACAGGTCTCGGTGATCGAGAATACCGTCGATCCAAGCACCGGCATGGTGATGGTCCGCGCCGCCATGCCGAACACCGACGAAGTTCTTTGGCCCGGCACATTGGTCACCGTGCAATTGACGCTGCGCGATGAAGAAGCAGTGATTGTTCCTTCGGTCGCCGTGCAGGTGAGCCAGGCCGGTACGTTCGTATTTGTCGTGAAGGATGGTGTGGCGCAGGTGCGGCCGGTCAAAGTCGCCAGGTCGGTCGACAGCCGCTCGGTGATCGAATCCGGGCTCGACGGAGGCGAAACCGTCGTAACTGACGGCCACTTGCAGCTTTCCAACGGGACGAAGGTTGTCGTTCGCAACCGGAAGGCGGGATCCTAAAAGCGATGACTCTCTCCGAAGTCTGCATTCGTCGGCCGGTACTGACGACGCTCGTCACCGCTGCGATCCTGGTATTCGGAATCTTCGGCTACCGGCTGCTGGCAGTCGCCGCACTGCCCGCCGTCGATTTCCCGACCATCAGCATCACCGCAACGCTGCCCGGCGCGAGTCCTGAAACCATGGCCGCCTCCGTCGCCGCGCCGATCGAGCGGCAGTTGTCGACGATCTCGGGCATCAGCTCGCTGACCTCGTCGTCCGCGCTCGGCACCACCTCGATCACCATCCAGTTCAACCTCAATCGCGATATCGACAGCGCGGCGCTGGACGTGCAGACCGCGCTTGCCATCGCGGCGCGCCGCCTGCCAGTCGAGATGACGACGCCGCCGTTCTTCCGCAAGGTCAACCCGGGTGACTATCCGGTCGTCTACTTCAGTTTGAATTCCGATACGTTGCCGCTGTCGCTGGTCAACGATTACGCCGAGCTCGTCTTGGCGCAACAGATTTCGCAGCTCCCGGGCATCGCCCAGGTCCTGGTCTACGGCGCACAGCGCTTCGCGGTCCGCGTCCAGGTCGATCCGGTCGCGGCCGCGATGCGCAATATCTCGCTCGACGACATCCGCAACGTGGTGGCCAAGACCAACTCGAACTCGCCGGTCGGGACGCTGGTCGGCCCGCGCCAGAACATTACGCTGACGGCATCTGCCGCCATGACGCGGGCGGACGAATATCGCAAGGTCGTGGTTGCCTACCGCAACGGCGTGCCGGTCAAACTCGACGAGGTTGCCCGCGTCATCGACAGCGTCGAAAACAACAAGGTCGCGAGCTGGTTCAACGATCGGCGGTCGATCGTGCTCGCGATCCAGCGCCAGCCCTCTGCCAACACGGTGGCGGCCGTGGATGCGGTCAAGGCCCAGCTGCCGGCTTTCCGTGCGCAGATACCCGCGTCCATCAACATGGACCTGCTCAACGACCGGTCGATCTCGGTTCGCGAATCGGTTGCTGACGTGCAGGAGACGCTGCTCATCGCCGTCGTGCTCGTGATCATGGTGATCTTCCTGTTCCTGCGGAAGATGTCGGCGACATTAATTCCGGCGCTTGCCGTGCCGGTGTCGATTATCGGCACCTGCGCGGCGATGTACGCGTTCGGATTCTCGATCAACAACATGACGCTGCTGGCGCTCACGCTGTCGGTCGGCTTCGTGGTCGACGACGCGATCGTCATGCTGGAAAACATCGTTCGCCACATCGAAGGCGGAATGCGGCCGTTCGAGGCGGCGCTCAAGGGCGCGCGCGAAATCGGCTTCACTATCGTCTCGATTACGTTCTCGCTGATCGCGGTGTTCATCCCAGTGCTGCTGATGGGCGGCATGGTCGGCCGCGTCTTCCGCGAATTCGCCGTGACCATCTCGATGGCCATCATCATATCCGGCTTCGTGTCGTTGACGCTGACGCCGATGCTGTGCGCGCGAATGCTTCGTGCGCACCGGGAGGACGAGAAAGAGAACATCGTCCTGCGTGCGTTCGAGGCAATGTTCCGCGGCTGGCTGCGCGCATACGAATGGGCGCTCGACAAGGTGCTGGCCTACAAGTCCGTCATGCTCGCCGTCACGCTGGCGACGCTGGTTGGCACGGTCTACCTCTACGTCATCATCCCAAAGGGCTTTTTCCCGACCGAGGACACCGGCTTTATCGCTGCCACCACCGAAGGCGCTTCGGACATCTCGTTCGAGGCCATGGCCGAACGCCAGCGACGGGTTGCGGAGATCGTGCGCAACGATCCGTCGGTCGCCTATGTCAACTCGACGGTCGGCGTCGGCGGCCCCAACCCAACCACCAATTACGGGCGAATGTTCATCGCGCTCAAGCCGCGCAACGAGCGCAGTGAGAATTCGACCGCGGTGATTCAGCGGCTGCGGCGGACGGCGAATAGCGTCACCGGGATGATCGTCTATTTCCAGAACGTGCAGAACATCAATATTACCGGCCGGCTCTCGAAGAGCGAGTATCAGTATACGCTGCAATCGAGCGATACCGAGACGCTCTTCCGGGTTGCGCCCGAGTTGCGCGACAAGATCGCCAAGGTCGATGGGGTTCGCGACGTCACGACCGACCTGTACATCAAGAATCCGCAGATGACGATCGAGATCGACCGCGAGAAGGCGGCGATCTACGGCATCACCGTCGATCAGATCCGGCAGGAACTGTTCAACGCCTTTGGCAGTCGTCAGGTGGCGACGATCTTCACGCCGTCGAACGACTATCAGGTGATCCTGGAGAGCCTGCCGGAATTTCAGGCCGATCCAAACAACCTGTCCAAGATATTCCTCAAGACCAACGTGAACGCGACAGGCGGCGGCGCCATGCCTGCAATCGGCACGCAAGGCGCACCTGGCGGCGGTGTCGGCGGCATTGGGGCGTTGCAGGGTCCGTCGATTCCGATCTCGGCGGTGACCCGCATTGTGCCTTCGGTCGGCCCGCTGCAGGTCAACCACCAGGGGCAGCAGCCGGCGGTCACGATCTCGTTCAACCTTGCGCCGGGCAATTCGCTTGGGCAGGCAGTCGACGCTATCAAGCAGATCGAGCGCGACTCCAATGTGCCGGCGCAGATCTCGACCGGCTTTCAGGGTACCGCGCAGGTGTTCCAGCAGTCGCTGCAAGGGCAGGGCGTGCTGGTGCTGGCGGCGATCTTCGCCGCCTATGTGGTGCTGGGCATTCTGTACGAGAGCTTCATTCATCCGATCACCATTATTTCCGGCCTGCCGTCGGCCGGCGTTGGCGCGCTCTTGATCCTCATGGCGTTCAACATGGATCTGTCGGTGATCGCGATGATCGGTATCGTGATGCTGGTCGGCATTGTGAAGAAGAATGCGATCATGATGATCGACTTTGCGATCGAGCGGCGACGCGTCGGGCTGTCCGCCGAGGCGGCGATCCGCGAGGCCGCGTTGCTGCGCTTCCGGCCGATCATGATGACCACGTTCGCGGCGATCTTCGGCACGCTGCCGATCGCGCTCGGCACTGGCGCCGGCGCGGAACTGCGCCAGCCCCTTGGTGTCGCGGTGGTCGGCGGGCTGTGCGTGTCGCAACTGCTCACGCTGTTCATCACGCCGGTGGTCTACATCTACCTTGACCGCATTGACCGCATGCTCAAGCGGCGGCTCGAGCCGCAACTGCAGGAAGTGCCCGAACATACCGAGCGCCCGACCGCGGTGGCCGCGGAGTAGCCCCGGGCTAAGCGTTCCGAACTACGGCATGGTCTTTGCTTCGTCGCGTCTGGGCTCAGACGGAGGACGAAGTATGCTTCGATGCTGGTTGGCGGTATTGGTCGTTGTCGGCACTTGCGGTCAGGCGGCGGCGCAGAATTGGCCGTCTCGGCCAATCCGGGCCATCATCCCCTTTGGGCCGGGCAGCGCCGTCGACGTCGTGCCGCGAATGGTGTTCGAGCAGCTATCGGCGCAACTCGGTCAGTCGATCGTGGTCGAGAATCGCGGTGGTGCTGGCGGCACGATCGGCAGTGCCGCGGTCGCCAAGGCCGAGCCTGACGGCTACACCATCCTGGTGCACTCGTCGGCGCACACCATCACGCCGTCGATCTATCCGAAGCTGTCCTATGATGTGACGCGCGACTTCGTGACGGTCGGCGCCATCGGCAGTGTGCCGAACGTGATGATTATTGCGCCGTCGAAGGGCTTCAAGACCGTGCAGTCCTATGTGGCCTGGGCGAAGGCCAACCCGAACGCCGCCAATTTCGCGACGGTCGGCGTGGGCTCCGCCGTGCACTTGAGCGCAGAGCGCTTTCGTCTCAGCGCCGGCTATGACGCCGTGCACATTCCGTACAAAGGCGGCGCAGCGGCACTCACCGAGATCATTGCCGGCCGGGTCGACTACTATTTCTGTCCGATCGCGACTGCGCTGCCACATATCCGCGAGGGACGTCTCCTCGGGCTTGCGGTGAGCAGTCCGAAGCGGGCGTCGGCGCTGCCCGACATTCCCACCACGCTGGAAGCGGGTTATCCGGATTCCGACTACACGTTCTGGATGGGGGTCTTCGCGCCGGCGAAGACGCCGCCTGAGATTGTCGCAAAGCTGAACCAGGAACTGCAGAAGGCGCTGCAGGCCCCCGCGGTCAAGCAAAAGCTCGCCGCCATGGGCGTCGAACCGATCCCGCTCACCGCCGCAGAGTTCGATGCGCAGGTCAAGAACGAGATCGGGCTCTATGCCAAGTTCGCCAAGGCGGCCGGGCTCAAGCCCAATTGACGCAAATTGGGTTCTCGTCATGCCGGGGCCGGCCGAAGGCCGGAGTCCGGAATCCATCACTTCCATTCAGGACCGACAACATGGATTCCGGACGGCGGCACGCATCCAATTTTACACAGATGGCGCAATCCTGGCTGCGATGCGGCTTTCGGAATGACAAAGATGAGAGTTCCTCAGCTGGTTCGACCGAGAAGGTCCGTCGGCGCTCAGAGCGAGAAGCTCGTGCCGCAGCCGCACGACGCCGTCGCCTTCGGATTGTTGATCCGGAACGAGGCGCCGATCAGGTCGTCGACAAAGTCGATCTCGGAGCCCGCCAGATAGGCGACCGAGGTGTTGTCGATCAGGACGGTCGCGCCGTCGCGCCGGATCACCAGATCGTCCGGCGCCAGCGACTGCTCCATGTCGAATTTGTACTGGAAGCCCGAGCAACCGCCGCCTTCCACGCTGACCCGCAGCATGGTGCCCGGCGGCTCGCGCCGCAGGATTTCGCCGATTTGCCGCGCCGCGCGCTCGGTGACGGTGATGTTATCCATGGGCCATAGGACCTGAAACGTTGCCGGAGGCTCACTGCGATAGTTAAGTGCGCACCCCGCTCCGGTCAATGAGGCAGGAACGGCTCGCAGCCCGATTCCGAAGTTCGCAGCATTCTGCGGCAGCCTCAATGCGAGCCCTTCGAATCGAAAGAACACCATCAACCTGTTGTTCCAGTGGGGCTTTCGTCTTGAGTTCCGCATGTCGATCTCGCCGCAGGACTCTGCGTTAAAGGCCGCAACCGGCGACCGTCGTTCGCGCGATGCGGACATCTGATCTGCCACACGAGAATCGGACACAGAGGATCGAACGATGCTTTTTCTGTCAGAGCAGGATGTGAAAGACGCGCTGGCAGGCGGCGATGCGTACCGGGAAGCCGTCGATGTCATCGAACGCGTATTCGAGCAGCAATCGGCAGGGACCACGCATCATCTCAAGCGATATACGATGACGCACCCGGATCATCCCGGGCATCTCTGGCACAACATCCGCATCCTGCCGGCCATGGTGCCTGGGCTTGGTGCGGCCGCCGTGCGTGTATATTCCGGCTTTCGAGGGACCAACCGGTCCGAGATCATCTGCCTGTTCGACTGGGCCGACATGCGGATGTCGGCCATCATTTCGGATTGCTTTTTGCATGCGATCCGGACCAGTGCGCCTTACGGCGTGGCCGCCAAGTATCTCGCCCGCGCCGACGCCAGCACGTTGGGGATCATCGGCAGCGGTCGTTATGCTCGAGGAATGGCGCAGGCGATCTGCGCAGTACGTCCGATTGAAAAGATCAAAGTTTACAGTCGGAGCCCCGCGAACGTGCAGAGTTTCTGCGACGATATGCATGCCGCGCTTGGCATCGCTGTAGAACCCTGCGGCTCCGGCCGCGACGCGGTGCGGGGGGCGGATATCGTGGTAACGGCGACCTCTGGAAACACCATCGTCTTCGAAGCGGACTGGCTCGAGCGTGGCGTTCTTATGATGTCGTTGGCGCCAGGCGAATTCGACGAGCAGACCGTGTTGCGCTCGCGCGTGTTCCTGTCAGCGATCGACCAGGTGCTGGGCGACGATCCGCCGCGAAAGCCGTTCGACAGTCTGATCGCCAGCGGCCGGTTCGGCGCTGACGACGTTGTCGCCGACCTTGCCGACGTCGTCGCCGGAAAGAAGCCGGGCCGGACCTCCGACGACGAGATCATCCTGTATGAATGCGCCGGCTCGGGACTACTCGACGCCGGAATTGGCAATTGGGTCTATCGGTGCGCCCTTGCCCGGGGTCTGGGTACCGAGATGCCATTCGGTGAGAAGACGTAACGTGCAACTCAGTAGAGTTTTCGATTTGACAATCGCCGTTCGGGCGTGCGGTTTGGCGGTGAGCGAGTGCCAAATCCACGCTACCAGCACGCTGGAATTTCGAGATGGCGATCGAGACTCCGGTCCCCCGGGCGCCCTACGCGTCGGATCCAGGGCGTAGCCGCGGCCGGGTTCATGCCGAGCCCGCCAGTGCCACCCGCAACGTCTTCCGCCGCGACTGCGACCGCATCATCCATGCGAGCGCCTTCCGCCGGCTGGCGCACAAAACCCAGGTCTTCGTCTTCCACGAGGGCGATCACTTCAGAACCCGCCTCACCCACACTTTGGAAGTCACCCAGATCGCCCGCTCGCTGGCGCGGGCGCTGGGCCTGGACGAGGACCTGGCTGAAGCCCTGGCGCTCGGTCATGACCTCGGTCATCCGCCGTTCGGCCATGCCGGCGAGCGGGCGCTCGACCGCTGTCTCAGCGGCTACGGCGGCTTCGACCACAACGCGCAGACGCTGCGGGTCGTCACGTCGCTGGAGCGGCGCTATGCGGCATTCGACGGTCTCAACCTGTCGTGGGGAACGCTGGAGGGGCTGGCCAAGCACAACGGCCCGCTGGTTGATCGCGCCGGCAGGCCGACCGGTCGCTACCGGGAGCGTGGCGTGCCCTACGGCATCAGCCGCTGTCAGGAGACGGTCGACCTCGAATTGTGGAGTTTCGCCAGCGCGGAAGCGCAGGTCGCAGCGCTGGCGGACGATATCGCCTATGACGCCCATGACATCGACGACGGGTTGCGCGCCGGGCTGTTTGCGCTCGATGACCTGGCCGAGGTGCCGCCGATCCGTGACATTCTGACCGAGATCGGCCGGCAGACGCCGAACCTCGATGGCGGCCGCCTGGTCCATGAGTTGGCGCGCCGGCTCTTGACCCGGATGATCGAGGACGTCATCGCGGAGACCCGCCGGCGGCTGCAGGCGTTGGCGCCGCGCAGCGTGGACGATGTGCGCAATGCCGTCGAAGGCGTTGCCGGCTTTTCGGACGCGATGGCGGAGGCGGAACGAGCGATCAAGGGCTTCCTCTATCCGCGCATGTATCGCCATCCCCGCATCATGCGCATCATGGGCGATGCCGAGGGCGTGGTATGCGACTTGTTCGCCCGATATGCCGAGCGGCCGCAGGAGATCCCGGCGGAGTGGGCGCAGAACGTCGGCGCGGACGAGGCAGAGACCCGTCTGCGGCGCATCGCCGATTTCATCGCCGGCATGACCGACCGCTACGCGCTCATCGAGCACGCGCGGCTGTATCCGTCGACGCCGGAATTGCGGTAGAGCGAAATGATTCGAGATGAATCGCCATTTCGCTCTAAGCGCTTGTTCGATCGCATGATCTTATCCGAAGAGTCTGCAACTTTTCGGGATCATGCGTTAGCGACGGCTTTTGACTTGCCGGCTGAATTGCGTTAGGCGGCGCGCTTTCCCAGAGCGACGAGATGACAGCGATCAGGCCGAATATCTTCGCGGTGATCCTCGACAGGGTCCATCAGGCGAACCGCGCGCTGGCGGCCGAGGGGCTGCTGCCCGAAGGCATCGATCAGTCGCGCGTCGTGGTCGAGCCGCCGCGCGAGGCCTCTCATGGTGACATGGCGACCAACGCCGCCATGGTGCTGGCGAAGGACGCCGGAAGGAAGCCGCGCGAACTCGCCGACGCCATCGCAGAAAAGCTGCGCGCCGATGCGCTGATCGAGAAGGTCGATGTCGCCGGGCCGGGCTTCATCAATCTGACGCTCAAGCCGCAGTCCTGGCTCGATGCGTTGCGCGCCGTGCTGGATGCGGGCGCCGAATACGGCCGCGGCGACTTGGGCCAGGGGACGCCGGTAAACGTCGAATATGTTTCCGCCAATCCGACCGGGCCGATGCATGTCGGGCATTGCCGCGGCGCGGTGTTCGGCGATGCGCTGGCCAATCTTCTGGCCTTCGCCGGTTACGCGGTGACGCGGGAATACTACATCAATGATGCCGGCGCGCAGGTCGACGTACTCGCCCGCTCGGCGTTTCTGCGTTACCGCGAAGCGCTGGGCGAAGACATCGGCCCAATCCCGGAAGGGCTCTATCCTGGCGACTACCTGAAGCCGGTCGGCGCCAAACTTGTCGACGACTACGGCCGCGATCTGCTGAACGATCCGCCCGAGCGCTGGATGCCGATCGTGCGCGCGCGCGTCATCGACATGATGATGGCAGACGTCCGCAACGATCTCATGGCGCTCAACGTCATTCAGGACGTGTTCTTTTCCGAGCGTTCGCTGACCGCGGACGGCATCGATCAAGTCGCCGAGACTATCGCGTTTCTGCGCCAGCAGGGCCACGTCTACGAAGGCCGGCTGCCGCCGCCGAAGGGCGCGCCGGTGGAGGACTGGGAAGATCGCGAGCAGACGCTGTTTCGCTCGACCGATTTCGGCGACGATATCGACCGACCACTGATGAAGTCGGATGGCAGCTACACCTATTTCGCCTCCGACATCGCCTATCACAAGAGCAAGCTCGATCGCGGCTTCAAGACGATGATCGACGTCTGGGGTGCCGACCACGGCGGCTACATCAAGCGCATGAAGGCGGCGGTCAGTGCGTTGAGCGGCGGCGAGGCCGATCTCGACGTCAAGATCGTCCAACTGGTGAAACTGTTGCGTGGCGGCGAGCCGGTGAAGATGTCGAAACGGGCGGGCGAGTTCGTCACGCTGCGTGAAGTTCTGGACGAAGTCGGCCGCGACGCCGTCCGCTTCATGATGCTCTACCGCAAGAACGACGCGGTGCTCGACTTCGACCTCACCAAGGTGATCGAGCAGTCCCGCGACAACCCGGTGTTCTATGTGCAGTACGGCCACGCGCGCGGGCACTCGGTGTTCCGTAATGCCCGAGAATCGGTTCTGCCCGACCTGCCGCATGACCCCAAGGCGCGCGCCGGGATGCTGCAGACGGCGGCCCTCGAGCGGCTGAGCGACCCCGCGGAGATCGCCCTGATGCGTCGTTTGGCGCTTTATCCACGGCTTCTTGAGGCCGCCGCCGCGGCCCATGAGCCGCACCGGATAGCCTTCTATCTTTATGAATTAGCTAGCGAATTTCATTCCCTGTGGAACAAGGGGATGGATACGCCTCATTTACGCTTCATTATAGCGAATGATCCACAAATGACCGTGGCCCGTCTTGCTCTGGTGCAGGGCGTTGTCACCGTTCTCGCGTCTGGGCTAAGTATTCTGGGCGTCGAGGCGCCTGAGGAGATGCGTTGATCTCGCTCGGTGCTGCCGGCATGAGGGACCGATGTTTCGATCCGTCCTGGGCCGACCGAGTGCGACGCCAGAACCGGAAACGGCAAGTGTATGGCGGACGACTATAAGCGATCTTTTCGTTCCAATGATCCGTCCCGAAGCGCGGCCGAGCCGCCAGACGCGATCGATTTTTCCAGCGCCAGCGATCCGCTGGCCGAATTGGCGCGCCTGATCGGGCAAAGCGATCCCTTTACGGAATACGGGCGGACGCCTCCGCGGGCACCGCAATCGCGCGACCCGCTCCACGGCCTGCCGCCTCGTGATCTCTCGTCTCGTGACTTGCCGTCTCGTGACTTGCCGTCTCGTGACTTGCCGTCTCGTGATCTGCCGCCTCGTGATCTGCCGCCTCGTGATCTGCCGCCTCGTGATCTCTCGCCGCGAGAACTGTTGTCGCGCGACCTGCCGCAACGGGACTTTCCGCCTCGCGATTTTCCGCCCCGTGAGTTGCCGCAATTTGACCTGCCCGCACTCGATCGGCCGTCGCGGGGCTATTCGACATCTCAGTCGACACCGGAGTGGCCGCCCTCGCTCGGTCCATCGAGCGACCGGCGCTATGAACCGGAGCCGCGCGGCCAGTCCCGCGACAGCTATCCGGCATTCGGGGATTATCCGCCGTCGCGTTCTGCCGGACGGGATCCCGTGTCGCCAAGCGACGATTTTCTGGCGGCGCGCGGCCTTGGCCGTGATTCCTACGGCTCGCAGTCGGCGCTTGACGACCTGGCTGCCCGCTCGACGGCGCCCCGGTTGCCTCACGAGGAGCCGCGCTGGGCGCCGCGGGAGGAGGCTCGTTGGACCGAGCCCCAGCCGTATGCCGAGTTGCCGGCCGCAGCGCCCGCGCAAGACGCGCAGGAGGAGGCTTATGCCGACGACCCGGCGCCTGTCGCGGCTGCCGACGACGAGAGCGAATATTTCTACGAGGAAGATGGTCCGCTGCAGCCGGAGGACGAAGAGGCTTATGACGATGCTCCGGGTACCTACCGCCGGAGCGGCATCGTCACCGTCGTCGCGCTGATTTTCTGTGCTCTGCTGGGCACGGCCGGTGCCTATGCATATCGCAGCTACATGCATCCGGCCGCCAAGGAGCCACCGCCCGTCATTAGCGCTGACAATTCGACCCCGGCGAAGGTCGTTCCGGCACCGGCCAGTGAGGCCCGTTCGGGCAAGCAGATCAGCGAGCGTTTCGCTACTGCGGCCGCCGGCAGCGAACAACTGGTGTCGCGTCAGGAAGAACCGGTGGCGCTGCGCGAGCCCGGAACGGCGACCACGCCGCGGGTCGTACTGCCTGCGCCCGTGCAACCGGTACAGACGGCGCCCGAACCGCCCACGCAGGCGATCGCACCGCCGCAACCGGCGCCTCCTGCAGCAACGTCCCCGGCCGCGACCGCTTCCGCCCCAGGCAGCGAGCCGAAGCGGGTGCGTACCGTCACGATTCGGCCGGACGGCAGCGATCCGAGCGGCCGGCCGGTCAACAATGCAACGCCACCGGCGCCGCGTGCTGCGCCAACGCCGCCCGCGCCACGTGCGACGACTCCGCCGGCGCCTCGCGCCGCGGCGCCGCCGCGCAGCGGAGGGCCGTTGTCGCTTCAACCGAACGAGTCGCGTTCGCAAGCTGCCAACGCGCCGCCGCCTCGGTCGCTGAGCAGTTTCTCGCCGTCGGGCGGCTACGTTGTGCAACTGTCATCGCAGCGGTCCGAGAACGAGGCGCATTCGTCGTTCCGCAGCCTGCAGGCCAAGTTCCCCAACGAACTGGGCAACCGGCAGGTGATCATCCGCCGGGCCGATCTCGGTTCGAGGGGCGTGGTCTATCGTACCAACGTGGGCCCGTTCGCCACCGCGCAGGAGGCGCAGCGCTTCTGCGCCAACTACAAGTCCGCCGGCGGGCAGTGCATCGTCCCCACGAATTGACCGCGGCCGCTTGACCGCCGCGGCGTGCGGAGGCTAAGCCGCGCCGATGAGCGCACGCGCCTTCATTACGGGTCTTGCCGGCGTCGCCATCACGTCCGAAGAGCGCGCGTTTGTGCGCGAGAGCCGGCCCTGGGGCCTCATTCTCTTCAAGCGCAACATCGACGATCCCGATCAAGTGCGCCGCCTGGTGGGAGATTTTCGCGACGCGGTGGCGACCGATGCGCCGGTCCTGGTGGATCAGGAAGGCGGTCGCGTCCAGCGACTCGGTCCGCCGCACTGGCCGGCCTATCCAGCCGGCGCGGTTTACCGACGCCTCTACGAAAGCGATCATGAGACCGGGCTCGCTGCCGCACGATTGGGTGCGCGGCTGATCGCCAGCGATCTCTCGGACCTCGGCATCGACGTCGACTGCCTGCCGCTTGCCGATGTTCCGGTCGCGGGCGCGGACGGGGTGATCGGCGACCGCGCCTATGGCGACACGCCGGATCAGGTTGCCGCGCTCGCCGGAGCGATTGCGGCCGGCTTGCTGGATGGCGGCGTGCTGCCGGTGCTGAAGCACTTGCCTGGGCACGGCCGGGCGACGGTCGACAGCCACCAGCGGCTGCCGGTGGTCGTAGCCGACCGTGCCACGCTCGAAGCGACCGACTTTGCGGCGTTCCGGCCGCTCGCCGGGCTTCCGCTCGGCATGACCGCACATGTTGTGTTCAGCGCCTACGATCCACTCGCACCGGCCACAACATCCGTCACAATGATCAGGCAAGTGATTCGCGATTCGATTGGGTTTCGAGGGCTCCTGATGAGCGACGATATATCCATGGGAGCGCTCTCCGGCTCGCTCGCCGAGCGCGCGCGGGCGTCGCTGGCGGCCGGTTGCGACGTGGTGCTCCACTGCAATGGCGATCTCGCCGAGATGCGCGAAGTCGCAGCGGTGACGCCGATGTTGTCGGGCGAACCCTTGGCGCGCGCGGAGGATGCACTGGCCCAGCGCCACGCGCCGGCGGTCTGTGATCTCCCGCAGGCGCGCACCGCGTTCGCGGCATTGCTGAAAGGCGAGCGCCCAGCCAGTGCACGGATCGCGTCATGAGCCCCGAGGACGTCAAGTTCGAGGCCGAACTTTCGGCCGAGCGCGCCACCGACGAGCCCGCCCTGGTCGTCGATGTCGAAGGGTTTGAGGGGCCGCTCGATCTCCTGCTTGCGCTGGCGCGGCAGCAGAAGGTCGACCTGGCGAAAATTTCCATCCTGGCGCTCGCCGACCAGTATCTCGCTTTCGTCGAGGAGGCGCGCAAGCTGCGGCTCGAACTCGCGGCCGACTATCTCGTCATGGCGGCGTGGCTGGCCTATCTGAAATCGCGCCTGCTGCTGCCCGACACCCATGCGCCGGAAGGCCAGAGCGCCGAGGACATGGCGCTGGCGCTGGCGATGCGACTCAAGCGCCTGGAAGGCATCCGCGCCGTCGCCCAGCAGCTGTTCGAACGCGCGCAACTCGATCGCGATGTGTTCCGCCGCGGCCAGCCCGAGCCGATCGCGCACATCAAGCATCCGCAATGGTCGGCCACACTCTATGACCTGCTGTCGGCCTATTCGCGCCAGCGCCAGCAGAACGCGCTGGCGCGCGTGCGTCTCGCCAAACGGACGGTGTGGTCGCTGGCCGAAGCGCGCGAGACGCTGGAGCGCCTGATCGGTCAGACCAACGACTGGACCTGTCTGGACGACTTCCTGGTGTCCTACGTGGTCGATCCCGCGCATGCGGCGACGGTGCGGGCGTCCAGTTTTGCCTCCTCTCTCGAACTGGTGCGCGAGGGGCTGATGGAGGTCAATCAGCACGCGGCGTTCGCGCCGCTCTATGTGCGCAAGCGTCAGAGCGCACCCGTGGGGACTGCCGGACCGGGCTTGGCGGAGCCTGCCGGCGGAACGAGTTGAGGAGGGCGTAGCTATGCCGAATTTGAAAGTGGTCATGCCGCAGGAAGACGTAGAAATTGAGTCGGATGAGCGCGCCGAACCGCGCCCGGAAGAACTGCGGCTGCTGGAGGCGATGCTGTTCGCCGCGGCCGCGCCGCTCGACGAAAAGGAACTGGCGGCGAAACTGCCGCAGGGCGTCGATGTGCGCCCGGCGCTCGCACGGTTGCAGGAAGATTATGCGGCCCGGGGCGTCAATCTGGTCCGCATCGCAGGCAAGTGGACGTTTCGCACCGCGGGCGATCTCGCCTGGCTTCTCAGCAAGGCGAGCATCGAAACCCGCAAGCTGTCGCGGGCCGCGATCGAGACGCTGGCGATCATCGCCTATCACCAGCCGGTGACCCGGGCCGAGATCGAGGACATCCGCGGCGTCACCACGTCCAAGGGCTCGGTCGACGTGCTTCTGGAAACCGGATGGATCCGTCCACGCGGCCGGCGCAAGGCGCCCGGACGTCCGGTCACTTACGGAACCACGACCGAGTTTCTGTCGCATTTCGGGCTCGACGCGGTCGGCGACCTGCCCGGCCTTGAGGAACTCAAGGGGTCCGGCATGCTCGACGGGCGCCTGCCGCCGGAGTTTTCGGTGCCCATGCCGACGGACGATCCGGCTCTGCAAGACGACGAGGATCCGCTCGAGCCGGGCGACCTCGATCTGACGCTGGTGCCGCGCGCGGAGCAAGCTGCGGACGAATGACCTCGCGGCGTGGTTAATTGCGGCCATTGGCCGCGACACCGTTACCCCTTGCGGGACCGGATGATCGTGGCGCTCCGCGACGGCGTTGGGCGCCGCTCGGCGAGGTCCAACTCCTTGTTTTTGCCGCCCGCGGGGCCTACGTTCCGGTGGAAAAGCGGGATCGGCGATCGGCCGGCTCGAACAAAGCACCGCCGTGTAGCGCGATCGACGGCTGATGGGGCGCCCCGGCAGCGCGGAGGATAACCGATGGGTTCGTTGAGCATTTGGCACTGGATCATCGTGATTGGGGTGGTCCTGCTGCTGTTTGGGCGCGGCAAGATTTCCGAGCTGATGGGCGACGTCGCGCAGGGCATCAAGGCCTTCAAGAAGGGCATGACCGAAGACGAGACCGCCAAGGCGGACCCGGCCGCGCCGGAGCCCGCCAAGACGATCGATCACCAGGCGGCGGGCGCGAGCCCGGCCTCGGTCCAGCCGCAGACCGAGCCCCGCAAGGCGGGCTGACCGCCAGTTGCGGGAGCGGACGCGGATGAGCGGAACGCGGCGCCGGTCGCGTCGCTGATCCTGCGGAGTTGGAATTGCCATGTTCGACTTCAGTTGGGGCGAGCTTCTCGTCGTCGGCGCCGTCGCGCTCATCGCCATTGGGCCGAAAGAGCTGCCGGGCGTGCTGCGCACCGTCGGGCAGTGGATGACGAAGATGCGGCGGCTTGCGGCCGAGTTCCAGGGACAGTTTCACGAGGCGATCCGCGAAGCCGAGATGGCCGACCTCAAGAAAGAGGTCGACGAGATGACCGACACGGCGAAGAGCTACACGAACTTCGATCCGCTCGGCGACATCCAGAAGGACATCGACAGCACGTTCGCCGACAAGCCTTCGGAGCCGGCCACGGCTATCGAGACGGCTACGCCGGTCGCCGACGCGCCGGCGGCAGGTGATGCGCCGGCGGCAGGTGACGAGCATGCCACGCCTGCGGCGGAAAGCGCCGTGCCGGAGCTTCGCCACGACACCCTGCCCGATGCGGGAGCCAAGCCCGCATGAGCCGCGAGGACGAAGAGAAGGAGATCGACGCCACCAAGGCGCCGCTGATGGAGCACCTGATCGAGCTGCGCTCGCGGCTGATCAAGGCGCTGATCGCGTTCTTCATCTGCTTCATCGGCTGTTTCTTCTTCGCCAAGAGCATCTTCAATATCCTGACCTGGCCGTTCGTCTGGGTCGCCGGCCCGGAAAATTCCAAGTTCATCTATACCGGCCTGCTCGAATATTTTCTGGTGCAACTCAAGCTCGCGATGTTCGGCGCGGCCTTCATCTCGTTCCCGATCATCGCCACCCAGATCTACATGTTCGTCGCGCCCGGGCTCTATCGCAACGAGCGGCAGGCCTTCCTGCCGTATCTCGTCGCCACCCCGGTCTTCTTCCTGCTCGGCTCGATGCTGGTCTATTTCCTGGTCTGGCCGATGCTGGCACGGTTTTCGCTCGGCATGCAGCAGACTGCGACCGCCGGACAGGCGGCGATCGAACTGCTGCCCAAGGTCGAAGACTACCTCAGCCTGATGATGAAGCTGATCTTCGCCTTCGGCATCGCGTTCCAGCTTCCGGTGATCCTGACGCTGCTCGGCCGCGTCGGCATCGTCACTTCGGAGCAGCTCAAGGCCAAGCGGCGCTACTTCATCGTCGGCGCATTCGTGATCGCCGCTATCCTGACGCCGCCCGACGTGATCAGCCAGCTCTCGCTCGCCTTGCCGCTGATGGTGCTCTACGAGGGCTCGATCTGGTCGGTGAAGTTCGTCGAGAAGCGGGCGGTCGCCGACAAGGCCAAGGCCGCGGCCGACGCCGCCGCCAAGCCGGCGGAGTAGCTGCGGCCGTGCCACAGCCTACCCTCCCCAGGAGGGGGAGGGTCGCACGCCTGAGCGAAGCGAGGGCGGGCGGGGTGGGGTGATTTTCTCCGATCCGTCCCCCCACCCCCCCGCGCCCGGCGGTCGCGGCGACCCACCCCCTCCAGGGGATGGTGAGATCGCGGCGCGGGCGCTGCTATAACGACGCTACCGATTCCCTGTTGAGTTTCCCCGGTTGAGTTTTCTCCCATGCACGACATCAAGTGGATTCGCGATCACGCCGAGGAATTCGACCGCGGCCTTGAGCGGCGTGGGCTGGCGCCCGAGGCAGCGCGGCTGATCGCGCTCGACGAGAAGCGCCGCGCCGCGATCCAGAAGGCCGAGGCCGCGCAGGCCCGCCGCAACCAGGCCTCGCGCGAAGTGGGCGCTGCGAAGAAGAGCGGCGAGGAGATGACTGCGCAGACGCTGATGGCCGAGATGGCCCAGCTCAAGGCCGACATTCCGGAATTGGAGAAGCAGGAGAAGGCGGCCGGCAAGGAACTCGACGACGCGCTCGCCTGGATTCCCAATCTGCCGTTACCTGCGCCCGAGGTGCCCGACGGCAAGGACGAGCACGACAACGTCGAGCATCATCATTTTGGAGCAAAACGCGAGTATGGCTTTGCGCCCAGGCAGCATTTCGAGTTGGGCGAAGATTTGCACCAGATGGATTTTGAAACCGCGGCGAAACTCTCCGGCGCGCGGTTCGTCGTGCTGAAGAACGGGCTCGCGCGCATGGAGCGCGCGCTCGGGCAGTTCATGCTTGATCTGCACACGAACGAGCATGGCTACACCGAAGTCGCGCCGCCGATGCTGGTGCGCGACGACGTGATGTTCGGCACGGCGCAGTTGCCAAAGTTTGCAGAAGATCAGTTTAGCGTAAATCGCGAATTGCCAGAAAATAAGTTCTTGCGTGCGGACGTGGATAATTGGCTCAGAGGGGTGGGGGACCATCCGTCCGGCGCATTCGATCGAGAATATCAAGAGCGCCAGAGAGAAAATTGGTATTCGGTCTTTCCTATTGAAGAACGTATCTGGCTCATCCCCACAGCCGAAGTCCCTCTCACCAATCTCGTGCGTGAATCCATCCTCGACGAAGCGCAATTGCCATTGCGGTTCACCGCCTGCACGCCGTGCTTCCGCGCCGAGGCGGGGGCTGCCGGCAAGGACACGCGCGGCATGATCCGCCAGCACCAGTTCACCAAGGTCGAGTTGGTCTCCATCACGTCACCCGAGCAAAGCAAGGACGAGCACGAGCGCATGCTGTCCTGCGCCGAGGAGGTGCTGCGCCGGCTCGACCTGCACTACCGCGTCGTGACGCTGTGCGCCGGCGACATGGGCTTTGCCTCGCAGAAGACCTACGACATCGAGGTCTGGCTGCCGGGGCAGGGGATGTACCGAGAAATCTCCTCCTGCTCGGTGTGCGGCGAGTTCCAGGCGCGGCGCATGAACGCGCGCTTTCGCGGCAAGGACCGCTCGGTGCGGCCCGTCCACACGCTCAACGGCTCGGGCGTCGCGGTCGGCCGCGCGCTGATCGCCGTGATGGAAACCTATCAGCAGCAGGGCGGTTCTATCGCCGTCCCCGACGCGCTGCAGCCCTACATGGGCGGCCTCAAGGTGATCGAGCACGTGAAATGAGGGTGATAATGTTGACCGAAGTCGTGCGGCGTCCTCGCTCTGCTCCCTCCCCTCTTGAGGGGGAGGGGTGGGGAGGGGGGTGGCAACGCGCCAAGTCTTGCCTTGTAGCTACCCCCCTCCCTGTCCCTCTCCCTCAAGGGGGGAGGGGATGTTGTGGCCTGAGCGCGCTGAACTTCGAGGGTCTCGCCGCGTCGGGCGAAGCAGTGTTCTGATGCGCATCCTGGTCACTAACGACGACGGCATTCATTCCGAGGGCCTCGACGTCTGCGCCGAGATCGGCCGCGCACTGTCGGACGACGTCTGGGTCGTGGCGCCCGAATTCGATCAGTCGGGCGTGTCGCATTCGCTCTCGCTCAACGATCCGCTGCGGCTGCGCGAAGTCGGCGAGCGCCGCTTCGCCGTCAAGGGCACGCCGACCGACTGCGTCATCATGGGCGCGCGGCACATCCTGAAGGATCGTCCTCCGGACCTGGTGCTATCCGGCGTCAACCGCGGCCGCAATGCCGGCGAGGACGTGATCTATTCTGGCACGGTGGCGGGCGCGGTCGAGGGCACCATCCTGGGCATTCCATCGTTCGCGCTGTCGCAGTCGTACATGTCGCGCAGTGCGCAGCCGCCGCACTGGGACACCGCCGCGAAGTTCGGTCCCGATATCATCCGCCGCGCGCTCGATGCCGGCATCCCGCACGACGTGCTGATCAACATCAACTTTCCCAATTGCGCTCCCGGTGAGGTGAAGGGCATCGGCGTGTCTCAACAGGGCCGCAACAAAACGGAGCGGCTGCAGATCGAGCCTCGTCAGGATGGCCGTGGAAATTCGTACTACTGGATTATGTATGTGCGTTCGCGCGCACAGCCGCCGGTCGACGGCACCGATATTTCGGCGCTCGCCGCCAACCGTATCGCGGTGACGCCGTTGCGCCTCGACATGACCGACGAGCCGTTCATGACCAAGCTTGCCGAGTTGTTCGATTAACTGCGCGCGTGCGCGATCCCGGGTTGCCGAAAAGCCTGAAACTTTTCGGATCATGCTCTAATGTTGGGGGCCGAACGGCGGCTGACATCGAGGAGAACCAGGGTGGCCACAGAACGTCCCGGCGACGAGTCCGTGGTTCGCATGCAGTTCATGCTCGACCTGCGCCGCCGCGGCATCAGCGACAAGGCGGTGCTGCGCGCCATGGACGAGGTCCCGCGCGAGCATTTCGTCGAAAGCACTTTGGTCGGAGAGGCTTATTTCGACCGGGCGCTGCCGATCGCCTGCGGCCAGACCATCAGCCAGCCGTATCTCGTCGCCTACATGACCGAGCAGCTTCGGGTCGAGCCCGACCATCGAGTGCTCGAGGTCGGTGCCGGGTCGGGATATCAGGCGGCGGTATTGTCCCGGCTCGCACGCGAGGTCATCAGCATCGAGCGTTACCGCACGCTCGCGGAGGCGGCACGCAGCCGGCTCGCGACGCTCGGCTTCGACAACGTCGACGTGCGGGTGGGGGACGGCCTGCTCGGCGTTCCGGACCGAGCACCGTACGATCGCATCATGGTCACGGCGGCCGCGGAAACCGTCCCGGACGAACTCGTCAAGGAACTCGCCGACAACGGCGTCATGATATTGCCACTCGGTCCGCACGATGGAACGCAGCGGCTCATCAAGCTGACCAAAACCAAAGACGGCATCCGGCAGGAAGAACTAATCGACGTGCGGTTTGTGCCGCTGCTGCCTGGACCAGCGCGCGAATTGTAAGAAATTTACCAAGCATTCGGTAAGGTTGAAGGGCCGTAATTGCTTCATAATTGCTTAAAGCCCTGTTTACTTTCGGTCGATTAACTCAGCGCAGGGTGAGGGTGCGTACCGCGTCTGTTGCGTTTGCGTTGAGTGGGGGGCCATGTCCTGCGTTGTCGAGCTGTTGCGCTCGCGGTTTTGGCCGCTGGCATCCGTGCTGGCGCTGGCAACCGGTCTCGCCGGCTGCAGCGGGGAAGCGACCCGCTTCAACGAGAATCCTTTCACGTCCAGAGGTGCTGCTGACGGGCCGATGCCGCCGCAGCAGAGTGCGCCCGTCGGTCGCGTGGAGAGTCAGGCGTTGCCGCCTGCAGCCGCGTATCCCGCGCCGGCCGCGAACTACGGCACCGTTGGCGGCGGACGCGGCATGGCCCCATATTCGCCTGCGGCTGCAAAGCCAACTGCCTATCCCGCCGTTGCTTCGAGTTCGCTTCCGCCACCTGACGTGACCGGCTCGGTTGTGAACCAGGCGCCGCGTCCGCCGTCGGGCGGCGGCAAATGGACCTGGGATGGCGGCACGCCCATCACGGTTGCGCAAGGCGACACGGTCGACGGCATTGCCCGCCGGTATGGCGTGCCGCCGACGGCGCTCATGCACGCCAACAACATCACCGCGCAGGCCACGCTCTATCCCGGCCAGCCACTCGTGATCCCGCGTTTCGTACCCAATCAGGCTGTCGCCGCGCGGCCCCCGCCGGCACGGTCGGCGTCGGCTTCGCCATTGGCCACGCGGCCGGCGTCATCGACGCCGGTTGCGGCCGCCGGTCCGCAGGGCGTGCATGTCGTGGCGCCGGGCGAAACGCTGAGCAAGATTTCCCGGCTCTACGGCAAGCCGGTCGGCGAGATCGCCAAGGCCAACAACATCCGGCCGACCGCAACGCTCAAGATCGGCGATCGTCTGACTATCCCGGGAGTGCGGACCTCGGCCGCCAAGCCGAAGGTTGCCATGTCGGTCGCGCAGCCAAAGGCCGCGGCGCCCACCGCTTCGAAGGAGGGGGCGAGCGAGCCGACCCATCGGGCGGCCATCGTCACGCCGGCCGTTGAGGCCACGCGCAAGGACCCGCCGAAGGCCGCGGAGGCGACCGGCGCATTGCCGACCTTCCGCTGGCCGGCGAACGGGCGCGTGATCGCGGGCTTCGGCACATCGCCTAACGGCGTTCAGAACGACGGCATCAATCTGGCCCTGCCGGAAGGTACCTCGGTGAAAGCCGCTGAGGACGGCGTGGTGGCTTATGCCGGCAATGAACTCAAAGGCTACGGCAATCTCGTGCTGGTCCGCCATCCGAACGGCTATGTCACCGCCTACGCGCATGCCAAGGAAATCCTGGTCAAGCGCGGCGATCAGGTCAGGCGCGGCCAGGTGATTGCGCGGTCCGGCCAGACCGGAAACGTCAACGCGCCGCAGCTCCACTTCGAGATTCGCAAGGGCGCTTCGCCGCTCGATCCAATGCGCTTCCTGAAAGGAGCCTGATCGACTGACGGCCGGGATCAAGCCGGTCGCGGCTAAAGGCCAGGAATCAACCTAGCCCAGAGATGACGAAACAATCTCGTGGCCCGCAGGCGTGAGCGGGACCGCGGAGCTTTGCTTGAAAAACACGCCGGATGGTCGAGGGGGACCATGATGAGACACGATCGGCGTCGCGGCGGCGGGGCAACCGCGCCGCGCGCGGAAACGCTGCTGCGGAGGGCGCTCGTCGTGCTCTCCGTTGCTCTCGCGATATCCGGGATGACGGACCCGGCTGCAGCGCAAGCGCCCAACCTCTCCATGAGCTTCAGCGCGCCGACGATCTCGGCCGGCGACACCACCAGGCTGTCGTTCCGGATCAGGAACAGCAGCCCGCGCACCAACAGCCTCGTGGCCTTCGGCAACTCGTTGCCCGCGGGGCTGGTCATTGCCTCACAGCCGGGCGTCCTCAACTCGTGCGGGGGCGTGGTGTCGGCCAGCCCCGGCGCCAGTGTGTTCCGAATTTCGAACGTGATCGTCGATCCGCGCTCGTCCTGCACGGTGTCGTTCAACGTCACCGCGACAAGTGCGGGCGTTATGAACCTCACGACCACCCAGGTCACGGGTTCGACCGGAAGAGGCAGCGGGACTTCGGCGGCGATCACGGTGTATGCCCCGAGAACGGCCGTGGCCTCGATCAGTCCTGCGAGCGGTACCACCTTCGGCAGTACCCGCGTCACCATCACCGGCACCGATTTCACCGGTGCGACCGCGGTCACGATCGGCGGCGTGGCGGTGACGCGTTTCACGGTCGTCAACCCCAGCACCATCACCGCCATAACGCCGGCCCATGACGCCGGGACGGTCGACGTCGTGGTCTGGACGCCGCGCGGGACGGCAACGGGAAGAGCGCTCTACACCTATGACTCGATCGTTCCGGCGGTAGCGGTCGGCGGCGCGATTGCGGCTGGCCTTGCGGTCGGCGCCGCGGCACTCGCCGGCGGCGGTAGCGACCCGTCACCGGTCTACCCCGGTGCGGCTCCTCCCACGGTGACGGCGATCACCCCGAGCAGCGGCACCGTCATGGGCGGCACCGGCGTGACCATCAAGGGAAACAACCTGACGGGCGCGACGACCGTAAGGATCGGCGGTGTGCCGGCTGCGAGCTTTGCGATCGTCAATTCCACCACCGTCAATGCGATTACGTCCGCACGCGCGGCTGGCGCCGCCGATGTCAGCGTCTCGACGCCGGGCGGCACCGGCATGGCGCCGGCGCTCTACAACTACGTGGTGCCGGCTCCGACGGTCACGTCGGTCGGTCCCGGCAGCGGCACCACCTTGGGCGGCACCAGCATCACCATCACCGGCAACCATCTGACCGGTGCCACCGCCGTTACGATCGGCGGCACGGCGGCCACGAGCTTCGCCGTCGTCAACGACACCACCATCACGGCCATCACGCCGGTGCATGCAGCCGGCATCGTCAATGTCGCGGTGACGACGGCGGGCGGTACCGGCACGGGTGCGGCGCTCTATTCCTATGTGACGCCGGCGCCGACGATGACGTCGGTTGACCCGGCGAGCGGCAGCACGCTGGGAGGCACCACCGTCACCATCACCGGCACCAATCTCACCGGTGCGACCACAGTGACGTTCGGTGGCGTACCGGCATCAAGCTTTTCGGTGGTGAATTCGACGACGATCTCGGCGGTCGCGCCGGCTCATGCGGCCGGCCTCGTCAACGTCGCGGTGACGACGCCGGGCGGCACCGTCACGTTGGCATCGAGCTACACCTACGTGACGCCGGCGCCGACGATCACGACGATCTTGCCGACCAGCGGTACCGCGCTTGGTGGCACGACCGTCACGATCACCGGCACCAACCTGACTGGCGCGAGCGCGGTGACGTTTGGCGGCGTGCCGGCGTCGAGCATCACGGTCGTGAATGCTTCCACCATCACGGCGGTCACGCCGGCCCATGCCGCCGGCCTCGTCGATGTCGTGATTACGGCGCCGGGCGGCAGCGTCACGGCAGCATCGAGCTACACCTACGTGGCACCGCCACCGACGATCACATTGCTCAATCCCAGCAGCGGGCCGACCCTGGGCGGCACCACCGTCACCATCACGGGCAGCAATCTCAGCGGCGCGACTTCGGTAATGTTCGGTGGCACCGCCGCGACCAGTCTCACCGTCGTCAACGACACCACCATTACCGCCACAACACCCGCGCACGCCGCCGGCACCGTCGACGTCGCAATCACGACGCCGGGCGGCACCATGACAGGCACCGGGCTCTTCACCTATGTGACGCCGGCGCCGACAGTGACCGCGATCAACCCGATCTCCGGCACCACCGCAGGTGGCACCGAGGTCGTGATCACCGGCACCAATCTGACTGGCGCGAGCGCGGTGACATTTGGTGGCGTGCCGGCAACAAGTTTCACGGTCGTCAACGCCACCACGGTCAACGCGACCACGCCTGCGCATGCGGCCGGTGCGGTCGCAGTCGTGGTGACCACACCGGGCGGTAACGGTACCGGAGCGGGCATGTTCACCTATGTGACGCCGGCGCCGTTGATGACCTCGATCGGTCCGACCAGCGGACCCGCCGTTGGCGGCACCACCGTCACCATCACGGGTGCCAACCTGCTTGGCACCACTGCGGTGATTTTCGGCGGTATACCGGCGACGAGCTTCACGGTGGTCAATGCCAACACGATCGTCGCGATGACGCCCCCGCGTTCGGCCGGTCCTGCGGATATCGTGATCACGACGCCAGGCGGCACCGGGGCCAGCTCGCTGGTCTTTAATTACATGCTGCAGACGACTGCGACATCTGCCAGCTCTTCGGCAAATCCAAGTGTTTATGGGCAAGCGGTGACGTTGACGGCAACGGTAGGTGGCTCCGGGGGAACTCCGTCCGGAACGGTCACCTTCCGAGATGGTGCAACTTCGCTCGGCACTGCCACCCTCAATGGTGCGGGCCAGGCGACTTTGACCACCTCGTCGCTCAGCGTCGGCTCGCATTCGATTACGGCGGCGTACGGCGGCAGCGGCAGCTTCACGGCCAGCACCTCGGCGGCCCTCATCCAGGTCGTCGGTATCCCGGCCGACAGTGCGAGGCTGCAGGCTTTGCAGGCCGGAGTTACCAAGCTTGTCGCGCAAAGCTCGGGCCAGACCATGTCGGGGGCAGTCGACAGTGCGATCGCCGACGGCTTCAGCGACGGCGGCGACTTCATGCGGCCGAGCGACAATGGCGTGCGCTTCAATTTCCCGGTCGATCCGGAGAGACGCAGCACCGTCGATGAGCGCGTCGGCAGCAGCTTCGCGGCACTCGGGCAGAATGTGTACAAGGCGCCACGTGCCGCTCCGGCCGCGTATATTCCGAGAGAGTGGCTGGCGTGGGCCGAAGTGCGCGGCACCGGCTGGAGCACCAGCGTGCAATCCGGCGATATCCGCGGCGGCCAAGTGAATGCACTCGTCGGAGTTACGCGCAAGGTTACTCCCGACTTCCTCCTCGGCGTGTTCGGCGGATATGAGACGTTCGACTACAGCTCGCAGACGCTGAACGGCACCTTGAAGGGCGACGGCTGGACTTTCGGGGGCTATCTCGGCTGGCGGTTTCTTCCGGGATTGCGGTTCGACGCCAGCTTGGCGCGTTCCGGCATTTCGTATGACGGCGTTGCCGGCATTGCTTCGGGCAGCTTCACGGGCCAGCGCTGGTTCGTGTCGGGCGGGCTCACCGGCACGTACAAGACCGTGCAGGGCATGGAAATCGAACCGTCCGCCAGGGTCTATGCGTTGTGGGAGAGTGAAAGCGGATGCGTCGACAACCTCGGCATCCAGCATCCGGACCGCAACTTCTCCACCGGCCGCGCGAGCGCCGGAGCGAAGTTCGCCTATCCGTGGTTATGGTCGTCGGGGACGACGCTCACGCCCTATGTGGGAGTCTACGGCGACTATTACTTCAACAAAGACGATGCCGTCGCGCTCGGCGCCCCGTTCCTGCTGCCGGCCGAACACGTGGACGGATTCGCTGGCCGCTTCACCTCAGGGCTCGCCCTCTCATTTGCGGGCGGACCCAGGCTGTCGGTCGGCGGCGAAATCGGCGGAATCGGCAACGACTTCCTGCATTGGTCGGTGCGCGCCCGAGGTGCGGTTCCGTTCTGACGGAGTGGCGCGTTCGGTTTTATCGGACGCTGAGCCGCACGCCGCGCCGTCCGGCCAGATCCTGCACGTATTGCCAGGCGACTCGGCCCGAACGCGCGCCGCGGGTGGTTGCCCATTCCAGCGCCTCCCGCCGCAACTCGTCGGACTCGACCGGAATGTGGAAATGCGTCACGTAGCTGTCGACCATGGCGAGATATTCGTCCTGGCTGCAGCGATGAAAGCCGAGCCAAAGGCCGAATCGGTCCGACAGCGAAACCTTCTCCTCGATTGCTTCGCCTGGATTGATCGCGGTGGCGCGCTCGTTCTCCATCATATCTCTGGCCATTAAATGTCGGCGATTGGAGGTGGCGTAGAACACCACATTGTCCGGTCGCCCCTCGATTCCGCCCTCGAGCATCGCCTTGAGCGATTTGTAGCTCGTGTCCTCCGCTTCGAACGACAGGTCGTCGCAAAATACGATGAAGCGCAGTTCGCTGCTGCGCATGAGCGCCATCAACTCGGGCAGGCTTTCGATGTCCTCGCGATGGATTTCGACCAGCTTGAGCTTGCCGGAACCCGTCCTGTGGCCGCGTGCGGCATTGATTTCGGCGTGGACCGCCTTGACCAGCGAGGATTTGCCCATGCCGCGCGCGCCCCAGAGCAGCGCGTTGTTGGCCGGCAGACCGCGCGCGAATCGCTCGGTATTCTCGACCAGCATGTCGCGCACCCGGTCGATGCCTTTGAGTAGCGACATCTCGACGCGATTGACCCGCGGCACGGGAGTCAGGCGCCGGCCATCCGGATACCAGATAAAGGCATCGGCGGCGGCGAAATCCGGCGGTGGCGGGGCCTGCGGGGCGAGCCGCTCCAATGCCGCAGCAATGCGCAGGGAGGTGTCGGAGGCAGTGTCCGAGGTCTTGCCCCGCGGGCTGCGCCGGGCGGCCTTGGCGACGGGTTTCGGGGGGCGTCGGGCCATCGGGTTCCTTTCGTTGCGCGAGAGCCTTAGCGACCCCCCGACTGACCTGCAAGATCGGGTATTTTTCGCCGGAATCCGGCCCCAAGCCACGCCCAGAGCGGCGTTGCAATTGATCGGGTGCCCGCTATAGTCCCGCCGATTTCGGCCGCCGGGCAATTGTGGCGAAATTGAACGGTGCGCGCCCCGGCGCTTCCAAGCCAGATGAGGACGGACGATGTTGGTGACGCCAGCTTACGCGCAGGCCAGCCCCTTGGGCGGCGACAGCATTTTGATGCAGTTGCTGCCGTTCGTCCTGATCTTCGTGATCATGTACTTTTTGATCCTGCGGCCGCAGCAGAAGCGGGCGAAGGAACACCAGGAACTGATCAAGAACTTGCGTCGCGGCGACACCGTCATTACGTCGGGAGGGCTGCTCGGCAAGGTCACCAAGGTGGTCGACGACGAGCAGATCGAGGTGGAAATCGCCGACGGCATCCGGGTGCGGCAGGTGCGTTCGATGATTTCGGGTGTGCGTGCCAAGGGCGAACCGGTCAAGGACGATTGAACAGCTTGCCTTGAGGCCGATCGACGCGCGAAGCGGGACAGTCACGACCAATGCTTTACATTTCGAAGTGGAAGGTCGTCGCGATCCTCCTCGCCACGGTGGTCGTGTGCCTGTTCGCGGTGCCGAACTTCTTTCCCGAGTCCACCATCGCCAAATGGCCGGCTTGGGCGCAGCGCCACATCGTGCTCGGTCTCGATCTGCAGGGCGGTTCGCACATCCTGCTAGAGGTCGATGTCAACGACGTGCGCCGGCAGAAGGTCGAGACGCTGCGCGACGATGTCCGCAAGGCCATGCGTGAGGCGCGCATTACTCTCACCGGCTCGCCGGCAATCCGCGGCAACACCGTCGACGTGCGCGTACGCGAAGCCGACGTGCAGCAGGCGCTCACCAAGCTGCGTGAGTTGTCCCAGCCGCTGGGCGGCTTCCTCGGCTCAACCGGTGGGCGCTCGCTCGATGTGGTCAATGCTGGCGGCGGGCTTATTCAGCTGACCGTCACCGAGCCGGCGATCCTCGAGCGCGTGCGCCAGGTGGTCGCCCAATCGGTCGAAATCATCGATCGGCGGGTCAACCAGCTCGGCCTAGTCGAGCCGTCGATCCAGCCTCAGGGCACCGACCGAATCCTGGTGCAGGTCCCCGGCCTCGGCGATCCGCAGCAGCTCATCGACATCATCGGCAAGACCGCCAAGCTGACGTTCCGGCTGGTCGACATGTCGATGACGCCGCAACAGGCGCTGCAGACCCGTCCGCCGCCGGAATCGGACATCGTGTACGGCTCCAAGGCGGAAGGCGGCCAGCCCTACCTCCTGGAAAAGCGCGTCATCGTCTCCGGCGAAGAGCTGACCGATGCACAGCCGGGCTTCGACCAGCGTACGAGCGAGCCGATCGTCACATTCCGGTTCAATTCCTCCGGCGCCCGCAAGTTCGCTCAGGTCACGCAGGAGAACATCGGCCGGCCGTTCGCCATCGTGCTCGACAACGAGGTGATTTCCGCGCCCTATATCCGCGACGCCATCCTGCAGGGTTCCGGCCAGATTTCCGGTAACTTCACCGTGGAGTCGGCGAACAATCTCGCCATCCTGCTGCGGGCCGGCGCGCTGCCGGCGAAGCTCACCGTCATCGAGCAGCGTGTGGTCGGCGCCGGCCTCGGCCAGGATTCGATCGAGAAGGGCAAGATGGCGTCCTACGTCGGCTTCGCCCTCGTTGCCCTGTTCATGCTGCTGGTCTATGGCAAGTTCGGCCTGATCGCCAATATTGCGGTTGCCATCAACGTTGCGATGATCTTCGGCGTCCTGTCGCTGCTCAACGCGACGCTGACGCTCCCCGGCATCATCGGCATCGTGCTGACCGTCGGCATCGCGGTCGACAGCAACGTGCTGATCTACGAGCGCATCCGTGAGGAGGTACGTTCCGGCCGCAGCGCGATCAGCGCCATCGACGCCGGCTTTTCGCGCGCGCTGGCGACCATTCTCGATTCCAACATCACGACCTTCATCGCGGCCGCTGTGCTGTTCTTCGTCGGCACCGGACCGGTGCGCGGCTTTGCAGTGACGTTGGGCATCGGCATCATCACGACGGTCTTTACCGCGTTCACGCTGACCCGGGTGATGGTTGCCTATTGGGTGCGCTGGGCGCGTCCGCAGCGCCTCGCCATTTCATAGACGGAATATCTCGTGCGCTTTTTGCCATCCATTCCGCTGCTTCGGCTCGTCCCGGACGACACGAAGTTCGATTTCATGCGATTCCGGCACATCAGCTTTCCGATCTCGGCGATCCTGTCGATTGCCGCGCTGCTGCTGTTCTTCTTTCACGGATTGAACTTCGGCATCGACTTCATCGGCGGGACGCTGATCGAGGTGCAGTCGAAATCCGGGCCGGCCGATCTGGCGAAGATGCGCACGACCCTCTCGGGGCTCGGTCTCGGCGAGGTGCAGTTGCAGCAGTTCGGCTCGCCGACCGACGTTTTGATCCGCGTCGCCCAGCAACCGGGCGGCGAAACGGCGCAGCAGGCCGCGATCAGCAAGGTGCGTGCGGCGCTCGGCGACGAGGTCGATTACCGGCGCATCGAGGTGGTGGGGCCGCGGGTCTCGACCGAGCTTCTGGCCTACAGCACGATCGGGCTCGGGCTCGCGATCTTTTCGATCCTGATCTACCTCTGGTTCCGGTTCGAATGGCAGTTTGCGCTCGGCGCGATGGTCGCCAACGTGCACGACCTGGTGCTGACCATCGGCTACATGTCGCTCACCCAGATCGATTTCGACCTGGCAAGCATCGCGGCGCTGCTGACCATTCTGGGATATTCGCTCAACGACACCGTCGTCATCTACGACCGCATCCGCGAGATGCTGCGGCGCTACAAGAAGATGTCGATGCCGGAGATGCTCAATATCTCGGTGAATTCGACGCTGTCGCGCTCCATCATCACGCACGCTACCGTGACGCTAGCGCTGCTCGCGCTGCTGTTTTTCGGCGGCCACGCGATCCACAGCTTCGTCGCGACGATGATCTTCGGCGTGGTGCTGGTGGGTACTTATACGTCGATCTTCATCGCGGCGCCGATCCTCATCTACCTCGGCGTCGGAACGACGCGGCTGGAGGCGGAAGCGGATGAGGACGAAACGGCAAATAAGGTTCCGGTGCGGTTCAAGGCTTGAGTCCGGTCTATTGCCGCATTGGATCGCGGCTCTTAGCTCTGTCGATGAATTTGGCTGGCGCACATGCCGGACGCGTTTGCCCACTGCGAGGCGCTGGTGCGCGCGGCCGACCGGGAGCGGTTCCTGACCGCGCTGTTTGCGCCCGCTAATCGTCGCAACGCATTGTTTGCCCTCTATGCCTTCAACGTCGAGATTGCGCGGGTGCGGGACGCGGTGCGCGAGCCGCTGGCCGGGGAAATCCGGTTGCAATGGTGGAGCGATGCGCTGACGGGCGCGGCCCGCGGCGATGCAGAAGCCAATCCGGTGATGGCGGCGCTGAAGGCTACGGTCGTCCGCTTCGGTCTGGCGCTGGATGCGCTGCAGGCGCTGATCGGCGCCCGCCGCTTCGATCTCTACGACGAGCCGATGGCAACGATGGCCGAACTCGAAGCCTACGCGGAAGGCGCGTCGGCGGGTCTGATCGGCCTCGCCGGGAGCATCCTCGCCGCCGGTGAGGTCGCCGAAGGCGGGGCCGTGGTCCGGCACGCCGGGATCGCTCATGCGATTGCGGGATTGCTGGCGGCGCTGCCGATCCACGCTGCGCGCGGCCAAGTCTATGTGCCGCGCGACATCCTGCAGCGGCACGGTGCGGAGCCGGCCGATCTCATCGGCGCCCGGGCGACACCGGGCGTTCGCGCTGCGCTTGCGGAGCTTCGTGCGGCGGCACGCGGTCATCTCGCCGCTGCGCGCAGCCGGTTCGATGCAGTGCCGCCCGCGATGTTGCCGGCGCTGCTTCCGGTCGCGCTGGTGCCGGCGACGCTTGCCCGCCTGGAGCGCGCCGATCTCGAGCCGTTCGTTCCGCACGAGATACCGATGTGGCGGCGTCAGTGGCTGATCTGGCGCGCGGCGCGTCGACCGCGACGAATTTTCGGTTCGTGAACTGGCAAAACCTAGAACGAGAAGCGGTCGCGCAAGTTGCGACGGTCGGCGACGATACGCCGGACCACGTCGCGTTCGTGGTCGTTCGAAATCAGGGGCTCGATTTCGTCGACCTGGTTGAGGGCAATGAGCTGCAGAATCTCGTTGCGGACTTCGCCGGAGGCGCGGCGCGGCAATTCCGCGATCACCTGCAGGTGTTCCGGGGGCTGCGCCGCCGCCGCGGTCACGAACTCGCGCAAGGCCGGCGCTGCCAGTCCCGGCGCGCCTTCGACGAAGGCGTACAGCCCAGTGCCGGCGCGCCGGTCGGGATAGGCGGCGATTGCGACTTCGCGGACCTGCGGGTGGGCCTTGAGCCGCGCGGCGATCAACGGCGCGTCATGGACCAGACGGCGTCCGCCGCCCTCGCGGTCGGTGAAGCGGAACAGCCCACGGGTGATGGCGTAGTAGACCTTCTTGCCGGTCGCCATCCAGACGCGGGTGGGGAGGCTCTTCTTCGCCAGCACGCGGCGCTCGGACGGCGTGAGCGCGTCCGGGGCATAGCGGCGCTTGTGCTTGAGCAGGTGCCGCAGGTCCTCGTAGGCGGCGATCCGGAACAGCGCGTTGCGGCGCTTGAACGAGGCGGCAAGCTGGAAGTCGGTGAGGTAGCACTTGCCGTCACGCCCCCGCAGCCAGTTCTGCTCCTTGGCGAGATCGTTGTGGCAGATGCCGGCGCGGTGCAGCTTGCGCAGCGCCGCCTTGGCTGACTGGAAATATCCCGCGTCGCCGTAGGGCTTGGCGATATGCAGCGCGACACCGTCGATCCAGCTCCGCACCAGGGCGCGTCGGCCGGCAAACAACAGCGCGGGTGCGATCCCGAGCGTCCCGGCGATGGCGAGTGCCCGCCGTTCCCGCGCGAATAGATGAAAGGCCAGCGGCGAGACCCACGCCGGGATCTGGTCGAGCCGGCGCAGCACGCCTTCGACCTCGCCGCTTTCACCGCGGAAGCGGCCGCGCTCCACGGTGGAGAACACGTCGCGCTTGAGCACCACGTCGGTGTGCCAGCGCCCTTCAATTTCATCCGGCAAGGCCATGCGTCTTTCCTGCCGGGCTTCTAGCACGTTCGTGGCGTATGCGGGACATGCTGCCCGCTATTCGGCGGCAGCCGCATGACCGCCGGCGATCCACTGCTCGAGGTCATTGAGCGCGCGGGCGCTGAGCGCCTGCTTCTTGGCCAGCGTCTTCTCCGGACCCCGCAGCCGGGTTCCGTCCGGGTGCCGCGTCGGCGCCTGCGCGAGGGGAGGGAAAAGGCCGAAATTGACGTTCATCGGCTGGTAAGAGCGGGGTCCCGCATCGATGGTCTCGACATGGCCACCGGTGATGTGCGCCAGCAGCGCCCCATGAGCCGTGGTCGCTGGCGGCGGTGCCAGCCATTCTCCCAGGCGCTCGGCAGCTGCGAAGCGGCCGGCCAACAGGCCAATCGCGGCTGACTCGACATAGCCTTCGCAGCCGGTGATCTGGCCGGCGAAGCGCAACTGCGGGCGCACGCGCAGCCGTAGCGTCTCGTCCAACAGTTTCGGTGCGTTGAGGAACGTGTTGCGGTGCAGGCCGCCGAGCCGGGCGAACTCGGCGTGTTCCAAACCCGGGATGGTTCGGAAAATGTGGGTCTGTTCGCCGTGCCTGAGCTTGGTCTGGAAGCCCACCATATTGAACAGCGTGCCCAGGCGGTTGTCCTGGCGAAGCTGCACCACCGCAAAGGCCTTGGTCTGGGGCGCGTGCGGATTGGTCAAACCGAACGGCTTCATCGGGCCGTGACGCAGCGTCTCGCGACCGCGCGCCGCCATCACCTCAATCGGCAGGCAGCCGTCGAAATACGGAGTCGAGGCTTCGAACTCGTGGAAGGAAACTTTGTCGCCCGTGAGCAGCGCGTCGATGAAGGCTTCGTATTGCTCCCGGGTCAACGGACAGTTGATGTAGTCGGCACCGGAGCCGCCGGGTCCCGCCTTGTCATAGCGCGACTGCAGCCAGGCAACCGACATGTCGATCGAGTCGCGGTGGACGATCGGGGCAATGGCGTCGAAAAACGCCAGCGCATCCTCGCCGGTAACCGTCCCGACCGCCTCGGCCAGCGCCGGCGAGGTGAGGGGGCCGGTCGCGACGATCACGCTGTCCCATTCGTCGGGCGGCAGAGCGGCGACCTCCTCGCGGCGAATTTCGACCAGCGGATGCGCGGTCAGTGCCGCGGTGATCGCGGCCGCGAAGCTGTCGCGATCGACCGCCAGCGCGCCGCCGGCCGGGACCTGGTTGTCGTCGGCGGTCCGCATGACCAGCGAGCCGAGCCGGCGCATCTCGGCATGCAGCAGGCCGACGGCATTGTGCTCGCGGTCGTCGGACCGGAATGAATTGGAACAGACGAGTTCGGCGAGTGCGGAGGTCTTGTGGACGGCCGTGGTCCGCTCCGGCCGCATCTCGTGGAGCACAACCGGCACATGACGCTGTGCGATCTGCCAAGCGGCCTCGCTGCCCGCGAGGCCGCCGCCGACGATATGAACTGGTGCGAGCCGTGTTCCGGTCATATGGCAAAATACGATCGCTGGGCGGGCGTCACAATGGGTGCTCGGAGCGCCGAAACGGGCGCCCAAAAGCAAAGCGCCCGCTCAAGGCGGGCGCTTTATCGAGCCTTTCGAGAGGCCTTAGCGGTTCGCGGCATCCCAGGCCACCCGCGGAATGTCCGATCGGCTGATGCCGATATCGGCCAGTTCGCGGTCGCCGAGCTGATAGAGCTCGCGAAGGCTGGAATTATATCGCCGCCACGCCTGCAAGAAGTTGACGAGTGCGACAAGCATTTGTTGGTTCCTTTCTTTGTCCGGCCCCACCGCCGGACCTCCATGGAACCCCACATAAGGATCGATTGTGCACTGCAAAAGACAGTATGCTGCGCTGCAGATATGATTTTTTGCATACCTCAAGTCATTGTATTTTAACAACAATATTAAAATTCGGCCTCTTGGAGCAGAGGCCGAAAGATGGCCCGCAAAGGGCGGAGAAGGCTCTTTCCGGGCGGGAATCAACCGACGACGCTGGCGCCACCGAAGCGTTCTTTCCAGCGGGGCAGCACGTCGCGATTGTAGACGTTGTCGGGGATGCCGCCCTTGAGCGCGGTGACCACCGACCGGGTCGCCCAGGCCACGCCCTGGCGAAGTTCGCCGCCCTCGGTGAAGGACGCCGAATGCGGGGAGAGCAGGACCCGGTCGCCGAGCTTGCGCAGCGGCGAATCCATCGGCAATGGCTCTTCCTCGAACGCGTCGATCGCCGCCCCCCGCAGCCGGCCCTCCTCGATCGCCTTGGCCACGGCCTTCTCGTCGATCACCTTGCCGCGCGCGGTGTTGAGCACGATGGCGTGCGGCTTCATCAGCTTGAGCTGCTCTTCGCCGAACATGTAGCGCGTCTCCCGGTTCAGCACGACGTGGAACGACACTACGTCGGCCTGCCGCAGCAGCGTCTCATAGTCGACCGCCTGGACCCCGTGGGTGAGGAAGTGCGCCGGCGGAACGTAGGGGTCATAGGCGATGATCCGAGCCCGCCAGGGTGCGAGGAGTTGCGCCACCCGGGTGCCGATGCGGCCGAGCCCGACGAGCCCGATGGTTTGGCCCGGGAAGCCGTCGGATGCCCGGCTGCCAACATAATAGGCGAAGTTCTCCTGCTCGCGCCATTTGCCGGCCCGGACATCGGCGTCGCGCTCGCGCAGCTTCTTGAGCAGTGCCAGCATGAAGGTGATGGTGGTCTCGGCCACGCCGAAGCAGTTGGACTCGGTCGGCGCGTGGCACACCATCACGCCGAGATCGGTTGCCGCCTCGGTGTCGATGTCGTCGACGCCGACGGTATACTTCGCCACGATCCGCAGGCGTTGCGAGGCCTGCAGGATGCGCCGGGTGATCGGGGTGTGGCGGATCGAGGTGCCCATCAGCGCCACCGCGTCGCGCGCGGCCTCCACGACCTCGTCCTCCTTGTTCTCGGCCCGCGGCAGCTGCCATTCGTACTTACCGAACACGATCTCGCAGCCCAGGTCTTCGAGTGATTTGATGGTCTCAGGCGGTTCTTCGCGGCGCGCGAAAATCAGAACCTTGGGCTTGGACATGAATGCTCCGTGATCCGCTGCTCGGTGATCATGCGGTAATAAGGGCGTGGGGCTGGTCAGTTCAACTGGATTCCACTGTCCTTGAAGACCTTGCCCCAGCGGTCGGTTTCCTTGCGCAGGAAAACGTCGAACTCCTCCGGCGTCGAACTCACCGCGCTGATGCCGGACTTCTGCAGGGTTTCGGCGATCACCGGGTCGCGA
>JBFXEX010000018.1:0-61744 GCA_050179645.1 Xanthobacteraceae bacterium
TGGGAGCAGATCGAGAAGTTCTCCGAGGTGGTGTTCAACGCCGGCTACGCGTCGCCGGTGCGCACGCCCCGCGGGCGCGACATCCTGGCGGCCTGCGGCCAGCTCAAGAGCTCAACCGAGAAGCTGTCCGCCCGCGAACGGCTCGCCTTGCGTGCCATGGCAATGACAGATTGAGGCGCTACCCCGACTCAGGGCTCGACCCGGAGAGGGCGCTCCATGGACAATCTCGGCCGCTTTCTGCTGCGCTTCATCCTGGTGCCGTTCGGCTACCTGGCGGCGGTGGTGGCCGGCACGCTGGTGATCGTGTTCGGCTCCTGGAAGCTCGGCCAGATGCCGGACCCGGACGGGCCGCCGTTCGCCATGATGGCGGCATTGTTTGCCGCGCCGGTTCTGCTCATCACGCTCATGAGCATGATGTGGCTGCCGGCCGGGATCGGCGTGCTGCTCTCGGAGGGGTTTGCCATCCGGTCGTGGATGTTCCACGCGGCGAATGGCGCCGTCACAGCCTGGATCGGGTGGAACTTGTTCGGCTACATCGACGAGACCAATACATCGGTCAACGATCCCCTGGCGGTGACCGCCGCCGGGCTAGCGGGGGGATTTGCCTATTGGCTGATCGCCGGCTGGAGCGCAGAATTTTGGAAGCCGGTGTTTCGGCGGCCCGACGCCATCATGCTGCCGGTGCCCAGGGCCATGACGGGCGGAATGGAAGGCCGTTAGGCTTTCGGCGATAGGGTGGTTGCATGCCTGAGACGCCCGCGTTCCTGAAGCGACCCACCGCCGTGGAGTGGCGCCGCCGCGCCCGCCGGATTGCTTTGGTCATCATGGTAGGCGCCGTGCTGGCCGGGTGCGATCGCTGCGGCGACCTCGCCTTCCCGGGCACCACGGCCTGCCGCCAGGAAGCGCCCAAGCCGCATTAGCCGAGCACGTGAACCCAGGTTCACAAGTCCTCGCCTGTCGCCTCGGGGCGATTTGAACTTGCGCGCCCTGTCGGCTAGACGGTCGCCGGGAACCAAATTCATGAACCGCACCGGTCTTTGGATCACGCTTGGCATCGCGGCCGTGGTCGGCGTCGTCTTCGGCATCTGGCCGGACCTCGACCTCAAGCTCGCGGCGCTGTTCTACGAGCCGCCGCCGCGCGGGTTCTGGCGCAGCTACGCCCCGCTCTACCTGCGCTTGCGCGACGCCGTGACCTGGATCATCGCGCTCGTCGCGCTGCCGGCCTTTGTGGCCTTGGCCGTCAAGCTGGTGAGGCTGGGCCGGCCGATGCTCATTCCGGGCCGCGCGATGGTTCTCATGATCCTGACCTTGGCGCTGGCGCCCGGCGTCATCGCCAACCTGATCCTGAAGGAGCATTGGGGCCGTCCGCGCCCGATCGACGTGGCCGAGTTCGGTGGCAACGAGCACTTCCGCGCCTGGTGGGACCCGCGCGGGGACTGCGCGAAGAACTGCTCGTTCGTGGCCGGCGAGCCGTCCGGCGCGTTCTGGACCATGGCGCCCGCGTTTCTGCTACCGCCGCCCTGGCGCGCCGCCGCCGTCGTGGCGGCGGTGACGTTCGGCGCCGCGGTCGGCGTGCTGCGCATGGCAGCCGGCGCGCATTTCTTCAGCGACGTGGTGTTCGCCGGCGTGTTCGCGTTCCTGACCATCTGGCTGATGCACGGCCTGCTCTACCGCTGGCGGCGTACCCGTATCACCGACGAAGACGTGGAGCGCATGATCGTGCGCATCAGTCGGCAGTGATCACGCGGTCATTCCGGCGTGCCCGATGGCTCCGGGATGACCTGCGCGATCGTCCGCAGCACGTCGAAGATCACCGCCGCCGACCAGCCGAACAACAGCATGCCGTTCATTGCGGTCATCGGACCGAGCAGGCGCCAGCGCTTGATCGGAAGGATGTCGCCGAAACCGAGCGTCGTATAGTTGGCAAAAGCGAAGTAGAACGTGTCCTGCCGATCTGGAACGATCCCGACCATGTCGTAGGTGACGGCCCAGACCATGATGGCGACGAGGTGCGCAGCCATCAGAATCGTCACCACCGCCCAGGTCACCAGCACCATTTGAATCCAGGTGTGAGCCGCCTGCACCGCGATGGTGGTGCGATGCGTCACCCAGCCGATCAAGCCCATCAGCGCGGCATGAATGCCGATATTGATCAGCGTGACGGTAATCCCGACCGCGACCTCGCCCTGGAGGAAATCCCCGGTCGGAAACATCTCGTCGTCAACGCTCGCCGCGGGTCTTCGCCCTGCGCTTCTTCGCCTTGCGGGTCTTCACCCGGGCGGAGCGCACCGAGAACCGCTTCGCCTCGCAGGCTTGGCACTTGCAACCGACCGGCTTGATGAACATGTCGACATAGTTGCGCCCGTAGTTGTAGGTCAACTCGGCGTCGGCCTTGATGTTCTTGATGGCGCGGATCTTGATCGCGTGGCCGACAATATAGACTTCGGAATTCGGCCGGTGGGAATGATTGATGTAGCGCGCGATGTTGTGGCGGCCGGCGCCGTCGATGGTCCAGCGCGAATTGATCTCGAACATGTAGCGGTTGTCGAGGTCGTCGGTGATGTCGGTCGGGATCTTGCGGCCGCGATAGCGGATGATGAACTGGCCCTTCCGGATCGGCACCCGGGTGAACAGCCCGAGACCGGTCTTGGAACGGCCCACTCGGAGATCGCGTGACGGTGATATCTTTGCAGGCATGCTTGGCTAGTGTCCCGAATCCGAGGTCCGTTTCATTCTTCGGCGCGCTCGCAGGCGGACTTCGGATTCGATAGACACTAGCGCACCTATAGATTCTAGTGTGGTTTGCTTCGGAAATCCGCTTGACGAAACCGCCGCAAGAATGAAGTGGATTTCCGAACCACCACACTAGGGCGATCGTTACCAAAGTTTCAGCGGACGGCGATTCGCGTCCGGTGCTAATCTGGCGTCCGCTGGCGCAATAGACAACCGCCGCTCCGGTCCCGTCGGTCCTCATGCACAATTACGACGTCATCATCATCGGCGCCGGGCACAATGGGCTGACCTGTGCGGCCTACCTCGGCATGGCCGGGCTCAAGGTGAAGGTCGTGGAACGCCGGGCGGTGGTCGGCGGCGCCGCCGTAACCGAGGAGTTTCATCCCGGCTTCCGCAACTCGGTTGCCGCCTACACGGTGAGCTTGCTCAATCCCAAGGTCATCGCCGATCTCGACTTGCACGGCCACGGCCTGCGCATCGTCGAACGCCGCGCGCAGAACTTCCTGCCGGCGCCCGACCGCTCCTACCTCTTGGCGGCCGAAGGCCGGACCGAGCGCGAGATTGCCAAGTTCAGCACCCGCGACGCCGAACGCTACGGCGAATTCAACCGCCAGCTCGATGCCGCCGCCGATGTGCTGCGCGACCTGGTGCTGCAGGCGCCGCCCAACCTGACGCGCGGCGTTTCGCTCGGCGCGCTCGGCGAGCTTCTCAAGGCCGGGCGGATCGGCAACCGGCTGCGTGCCTTGTCGAGCGCCGACCTGGAAGCGGTCTACGACCTGTTCACCAAGTCGGCCTCCGACTATCTCGACGGCTGGTTCGAGGGCGAACTGATCAAGGCGATGCATGGCTTCGACGCCATCGTCGGCAACTATGCGAGCCCGGCGACGCCCGGCACCGCCTATGTGCTGCTGCACCATGCCTTCGGCGAGGTGAACGGCAAGAAGCGCACCTGGGGCCATGCGATCGGCGGCATGGGGGCGATCACCCAGGCGATGGCGCGCTCTGCGGCCAATCATGGCGTCGAAATCGAAACCGGTGTTGGGGTGCGCGAGGTCCTGATCGAAAAGGACCGCGTGGCCGGAGTCGTACTGGCGGACGGCCGCGTGATCCGCAGCCGGAATGTCGCCGCCAACGTCAATCCGCGGCTGCTCTACACCACGATGGTTCCAGGCGACGCACTGGCGCCCGCGTTCCTCCACCGCATGCAGCGCTGGCGCTGCGGCTCGGGGACCTTCCGGATGAACGTCGCGCTATCGCGGCTGCCGAGCTTCACGGCGCTGCCCGGCAGTGACGTGGCCGATCACCATACCGCCGGTATCATCCTGGCACCGAGCCTCGGCTACATGGAGCGCGCCTATGACGATGCGCGCCGCTACGGCTGGAGCCGCGAGCCGGTGGTCGAGATGCTGATCCCGTCGACGCTTGACGACACGCTGGCCCCGCGCGGTGCGCATGTGGCGAGCCTGTTCTGTCAGCACGTCGCGCCCGAACTGCCGGACGGCCGCGCGTGGGACGATCATCGCGATCAGGTCGCCGACCTGATGATCGACACGGTCGATCGCTATGCGCCGGGGTTCAAGGACAGCGTGATCGGCCGTCAGGCGCTCGGCCCGCGCGACCTGGAAGACATGTTCGGGCTCACCGGCGGCGACATCTTTCACGGCGCGCTGACGCTCGATCAGCTGTTCTGGGCGCGGCCGGCGCTCGGTTACGCCGATTACCGCGGACCGGTGCGCGGTCTCTATCATTGCGGCGCCGGTGCGCATCCGGGCGGCGGCGTCACCGGTGCACCGGGCCATAACGCGGCACGTGCCATCATGGCGGACCGCCGTTGGCGGCTTTCGGCCAAGGGCTAGACGCAAAGTCGGCATAATTTCCGCATATCGATCTCGCGTCGAAGGGGATTTGACCCATGCACCGATGCGGGTCCGCACAGCCGGGACGTCGGCTGACTCTTGTCCTTGCAGTTTCGAGCTTCGTGGTGCTGGCCGTCGGATTTGCCGGCGCAGCCAACGCGCAGCTTCTCGATCGGCTGCAGCACCGCGCGAAAGCCAAGAACGCTCCCGCGGAGCGAACATACGTCGCGCCCAAGGCGCTGAAAAAGGGGCCGGCGCAGCCTGGTCGCGCAGCAACTCATGCCGCGCCGGGCGTGGGGGCAAATCCCGCCGTGGGCAATCCTGGGTTAACGACTCGCGGGACGACCAATCGCGGCATGACGCGGGCCGCGAATCCCGCAGTCGGCGTTCCGCGTTCGACAGCCGTCACGAACGGTGTGCCGGAGGTAACGAATGCCGTCGATCCGCGCAGCCTGCCCAATCCCGCTGTCGCCGATCCATCGCGGCGGCTGAACAACGCAGCGGCCAATCCGCGTGCGCCGCTCGCCGGGGCCCATGACCCCGGTTTGCCACAGAATACCGGTACAAATCCGCGCGGCATCAATTCGCGGGGCAGCCAACCCACCGCGATCGACGCGCAGGGCCGCCCGAGCCCCGGTCGGTTGAATGCCGCCAACAATCCACGCGCCAGGCTCAATCCCGGCGATCCGCGCAACCGCTTCGTTTCCGCGAACAATCCACGCGGCCGTCTCATTCCCAGCGGGCCGCGCGGCGCGCAGCGTGCATTCAACGATCCGCGTACGCGGCTGCAGGGACTCGACATCCGCAGCCGTGTCACCGAAGCGCACGATTTCCGCCGCACGCTGCTGGAGCACCGCCGGATGAATTTCCTGGCACGCACACAGTTGCCGGTCCGGCCGTATTTCGGCCAGCGCGGCTTCACCGGCGTACCGCCAGTCGGCGAGACGCGCTACGTCACCAACGAAATGGTGTTCCACGTCGGCTCGGATGTGCCGCGCGCGAGAGTCGAAGCCGCGATGCGCCGGCACGGCATGACGCTCGCCGCGACCGAGAGCATGAGCCTGACCGGCGGCACCATGTTCCACGTCCGGGTCGCGGGCGGCAAACCGTTGACGGACGTCGTGCGCGACCTAGAAGCCGAGCAGATCGGCCTCGCGCAGCCGAACTACGTGTTCCATCTGATGCGTGACGCCTCGACGCCCGGCAGCGAGCCGGTGGCGACGGTTTCCGGTGAGGCCGACGCGCAGGCGCTGGCGCCGGCCGCGGCGGAACCGCCTCAGGACACCACGCTGGCGGCGCGGCCCGCCGCGAAAGGCGATCCGGGCCAGTACGTGGTGAACAAACTGAAGCTTGGCGACGCGCATCGCGTTGCCACCGGCAACAATGTGCTGGTCGCGGTGATCGACTCCAAGATCGATGCCAAGCACCCCGATCTGGCCGGATCGATCGTCGAACAGTACGACGCGACCGGACGCAACAACAAGCCGGACACCCACGGTACCGGCATGGCCGGAGCGATCGCCGCGCAACGCAAGCTCTTGGGCGTTGCGCCTGGCGCCAAGATTCTGGCGATCAACGCCTTCAGTTCGGATGGCAGCGATTCGCCGCAGGCGACCACCAAGCACATCCTGGCCGGGCTCGAATACGCCATCAAGCGTGGCGCCCGCGTCATCAATATGAGCTTCGCCGGCCCGTACGATCCAGTGCTGCAACTGGCGATGAAGAAGGCGCGCGAAAAGGGCGTGGTACTGATCGCCGCCGCCGGTAACGCCGGGCCGAAATCGCCGCCGCTGTTTCCCGCCGCCGATCCGAACGTCATCGCCGTGACGGCGACGGACGCCAACGACAAGGTCTTCGCCCAGGCCAACCGCGGCCCGCAGGTCGCGCTCGCCGCGCCTGGTGTCGAAATCCTCGAGCCGGCGCCCAACGGCGGTTATCAGCTCACCACCGGCACCTCGGTTGCGGCCGCGCACGTCAGCGGCGTCGCCGCGCTGCTGATCGAGCGCAACCCGACGGCCGATCCAGTTGCCATCCAGGATATCCTGACTATGAGCGCGAAGAGCCTCGCGCCCGGCGGACGCAATGACGAAGTCGGCTGGGGTCTGGTCGATCCAAACCAGGCGCTCGGCGAAATGGACGCCAAGGTCGCACGCGACACCGATTTCGTTCCAGGCAAGCCTCTGCCGGCGGTACCCAAACCCACCGCGGCCCGCACCGTCCCGGTCTCGACGCGGTAGCCGCGTCTCCATCGCTCATTCGAGTTTCAAGGTGGATGCCCACCGCTTGGGCTGACGCTTTCACGCGGCCTTGCCATGACCGCACGCTACTGTCATTCGCGGCACGGCGTCGTACAATGCCCGTCAACAAACGCTCACGGAGGGGACGAAACGCATGAACGGCGCCGCACTCGTTGCCGAAATTCTCAAGCGCGAGGGGACCGAGTTCCTCTCCTGCTATCCACGCAATCCGCTGATCGAGGCCTGCGCCGAACTCGACATCCGGCCGATCTTGTGCCGGCAGGAGCGCGTCGGCGTCGGGCTTGCCGACGGCTACTCGCGCATCAATCGGGGCAAGCGCAACGGCGTGTTCGCCGCGCAGGCCGGACCGGGCATCGAGAACGCGTTCCCGGGCGTCGCCCAGGCCTACGCCGAAAATGTGCCAATGTTGATGATCCCGGCCGGGCTGCCGCTCGCCCGGCAGTATGTCCGGCCGGTGTTCCGCGCCGCCGACGTCTATCGCCCGGTGACCAAGTGGTCGGCACTGGCGCACTCGGTGCAGGAACTGCCGGACCTGATGCGCCGCGCCTACAACGCGATGCGCAGCGGCAAGGGCGGGCCCGTGATGGTCGAGATCCCCGACGAGGTATTCCAGGCCGAGTACAAGGGCGAGCTCGACTACCGGCCGGTGCCGGTGCTGCGCACCGCGCCCGATCCAGAGGCGATTCGCGAAGCCGCGCGCATGCTGCTGGCAGCGAAGAACCCGGTGCTGTGGGCCGGCCAGGGCGTGCTCTATGCCGAAGCGAGCGACCGGCTGGCGGCGCTCGCCGAGCTGCTGCCGGCGCCGGTGGTCACCACCAACCCGGGAAAGAGCGCCATTCCGGAGAGCCATCCGCTCGCGCTCGGCGCCTCGACCCGCTCGCGGCCGAAGATGTTCACCGATTTCATGACCAAGGCCGATGTGGTGTTCGCGGTCGGTTCGAGTCTCACGCGCACGCCGTTCGGCCCCGGCGTGCCGCCCGGCAAGACCATCATCCATTCGACCAACGAGGCGGACGACATCAACAAGGAGTACCGCGCCGATCACGCGGTGGTCGGCGACGCAGGTCTGGTCCTTGATGCGTTAATCATCGAAGTCGAGCGGCAGAAGGGCAAGGGCGGCGACAATGCGCTCGCCTCGCTCAAGGAGGAGGTCGCCACGATCAAGAAGGCATGGCTCGCCGAATGGGCGAAGCATCTCGATTCCGACGAGACCCCGCTCAACCAGTATCGCGTAATCCGCGACCTGATGCGTACGGTCGACCGCGACAACATCATCATCACGCACGACTCCGGCAGCCCGCGCGAACAGTTGCTGCCGTTCTTCGAGACCACCGCATCGGGTTCCTACATGGGCTGGGGCAAGTCCACCCAGCTCGGCTACGGCCTCGGCCTCGCCATGGGGGCAAAGCTCGCCGCGCCCGAGAAGCTGTGCGTCAACGTGATGGGCGACGCCGCGATCGGCATGACCGGCATGGACCTCGAGACCGCCGCCCGCAACCGTATCGCCACCCTGACGATCGTGTTCAACAACGGCGTGATGGGCGCCGAGCGCGACGTGCTCAAGGTCTCGGACCGCAAGTTCGGCTCCATGACGGTCGGCGGCAACTACGCCAAGGTCGCCGAAGGCCTCAACGTGGCGTCGCGCCGAGTCGAGAAGCCGTCCGAGATCGTGTCGGGCATTAAGGAAGCGGTCGGCGTGACGCAGTCCGGCGCGCCGTTCCTGCTCGAATTCGTCGTCAAGGAAGGCCACGACTTCTCCCGCTACAACCTCGCCGGGCTGTGACGGACTGCGCGGCCTCGCACTCACCCCGACCTCACGAGATCGTCGTCATGACATCTGCCGCAACCTTCGATTTCGCGCCGCTCCTGCCTGCTGGCCTGCCGCCACCGGCGGCCCGATACACGGGTCTGCCGAGATACAATTTCACCGGCGGCAACAACGATGCCGAACAGGTGCCGGTCGCTGGGCTGATCGCAGCGATGACCGCGGTGATGCAGCGCGAGGGCTCGACACTCGCGACCTACGGGCTCGCCAGCGGCCCGCAGGGCTATCTGCCGTTGCGCGAGTTCCTGGTCGCCAAGCTCAAGCGCGATGCGGGCATCGTCTGCCAGCCGGATGAAATCCTCGTAACCTCGGGTTCGCTGCAGGCCATCGACCTCGTCAACGGCGTGTTGCTCACACGCGGTGACACCGTGCTGGTCGAGCAAGAGTGCTACCAGGGATCACTCAACCGGCTGACGCGGCTCGGCGTCAAGGCGGTTGGCATCCCGCTCGACCGCGACGGCATGCGGGTGGATGCGGTGGCGGCGGCGCTCGCCGAGCTCAAGCGGCAGGGCATCCGGCCGAAATACATCTACACCATCCCGACCGTGCAGAACCCGACCGGCACCATCATGCCGGAAGCGCGGCGCGCCGAATTACTGCGGCTTGCCGGCGAATACGGCGTGCCGATCTTCGAAGACGATTGCTACGCCGACCTGATCTGGGATCACCGCCGTCCGCCGGCGCTCCATGCGATGAGCCGGGAGGGCAACGTCATCCATATCGGCTCGTTCTCCAAGTCGATCGCACCGGCGCTACGCGTCGGCTACATCGTGGCGCCGTGGCAGGTGCTGTCGCGCATGCTGGCGATCAAGACCGACGCCGGCTCCGGCGCGCTGGAGCAGATGGTGCTCGCCGAATACTGCGCGCCGCATTTTACCGAGCACGTGCCTGCGCTGACGCGCGGCCTGCGCGCCAAGCTCGACACGTTGATGGAGTCGCTCAACGAGCAGTTCGGCACCAGCGCCGAATTCGACGAACCGAAGGGCGGAATTTTCCTGTGGGTGAAGCTGCCCGACAACGTCGACACGCTGAAGCTCTACCCGGCGGCGGCCGCCGAAGGCGTCGCGATCAACCCGGGGCCCGAGTGGTCGACCGACAAGAGCTACAGCAAGAGCCGGATGCGGCTGTGCTTCGCAAGCCCAACCCACGAGGAGATCCGCGAGGGCGTCGCCCGACTCGCCGAAGTGTGCCGGCGCGAGTTCGGGGTGCCGGCGCGGAGCGCGAACGTCACCCGCGCAAGGGCGTAGCGTCTCATGGCGTCATGCCCGGGCTTGACCCGGGCATCCATCGAAAAAGAGCTTTCGTTGCGAAGAAGGATGGATTGCCGGGTCAAGCCCGGCAATGACAACGGATGGATTGGCGTGCGCCGCCTACTTTTACTTCACCAGCTTCTTGGTGTAGTCGACGAGGAACGCCTTGATCTCCGGCTTGACCTTGCCGAGATCGGCGACGATCTCCTCAGCGTCAGCTCCCGAAACCAGGATCGGGGGCGATTTCATCACTTTCGAATAGTCGTTAATGAAGGCTTTGTCCTTCCACATGTCGATGAACGCCTGGCGCATGATCTTCACCGCCTCCGGGTTGGTCTTCGGCGGCATCATGGCGATGCGGAACATCGCGACCAGCGGATCGCTGCTGGCGCGCAGCACTTCGTACATGAAGCCCGAAGGCTTCTTGCCGCCGTTCACGCTAGCGTAGAACTCCTCGAAAGTCGGCACTTCCGGCACCGCCGGGCTGCGCGGATAGCTGCCGTCCTTGGCACGCGGAGCGATCTGCCACAGCGGCATCACGACATCGCCCATCGAGGTCTGGATCGAGCCGCGCCAACCGGGCAGCGACGAGTTGGCGAGTTGGCCGATGTTCTGCAGAATCGCGGTCTCGACTTCCTTCAAGCCGCGATAGGCCGGGATCGCTTGATACTTCAATCCGAGTAGGTCGAGGGCCAGCGTCTGGTTGACGGTATTGCTGTTCTGGGCATTGAGCGACAGCGCCTTGAAGTCCTTGGCCTTCATGATGTCGGTCCCAACCTTCAGCCCGGGCGGCGTGTCCTTCCGGGCGTAAACCACCAGCGGGTTCTCGACGCCCGCGATTGCGATCATGTCGGCGTAGTGCGTGCGCAGCGCCGGGTTGCCGACGAACTCGGCGACGAGGTCGAGCGTAAAGAAGCCCATGAAGTCGCCATTGGGCGATGCTTCGCCGAGCTGATTGGTGCCGATGATGCCGCCGGCGCCACCCACGTTCTTGACGATGACGGTGGGCTTGCCGGGGATATGGTTCGGCAGGTGCTGCGCGACGATGCGACCCTCGATATCGGTCGGGCCGCCCGCCGGATAGTTGACGATCATCGTCACGGTCTTGCCCTTGTAGAACTGGGCAAGCGCTGTGTCGGAAATGGCGGAGAGAGCGAGCGCCGCCGTACCGGCGGCCAAAAGCAGTGTCCGTATCATGGTGATTTCCTCCCTTGCCGCCGAGGCGGCGCTCGCCGTTATGCCTTCGCTTTGGCAGGCTTTGCCGCCTGTTCCTTGGTCTTGAACGAGCCGAACGTCGGCTTGTAGGCCTTCTCGTCGAGAAACTGCTTCAGACCAGTGTTGTAGGAGTCCTCGGCGTCGCCGACCTTGATCGCCTGGCCCTTGGCGGCGAGGTAATCGTAGGCCTGCGACACGTCCATGGTGCGGACTTGGCGGATCGCCTGCTTGGTGGCGCGCAGCACCGCCGGGCTCTTCGTCATCAGCTTCTCGGCGAGCTCGGTGGTCGCGTCCCGCAGCTTCTCGAGCGGCACCGCGTAGTTGATCATGCCGATGCGCGCAGCTTCCTTGCCGTCGAAAGCATCGCCGAGGCAGGCGTAATAGAGCGCATGGCGCGGCAGCACCATGTCGGACACCACCTTCGACACCAGCGCGCCGGGCAGGATTCCCCAGTTGACTTCCGACAGCGAGAACGTGGCGTTCTCGGCCGCGATCGCGAAGTCGCAAGCGAGCAGCTGCATGAACGCGCCGCCGACGCAGTAGCCGTGGACCATCGCGATGGTCGGCTTGTCGTAGCCATAGATGCGCTCCCAGCGCCAGCGGTTGGCGGCTGCGGCAGCCTTCTTGCGCTCGGCCGGGTTCTTCTCGAGCTCGCGGAAGAACATCTTGAGGTCCTGGCCGGCGCTGAAGTTGCCGCCTTCGCCGGTGATCACCACGACCTTGACGTCGTCGTCGGTCTCCATCCGCGCCAGCGCATCATCCATCTCGTAGTGCAGCGCCGGGCTCATGGCATTGCGCTTGGCGGGCCGGTTGAGCGCCGTCCAGGCGATGCCGTCCTTGATGGTGACCTTCACGCACTCATACTTATAATCGGACATCATAATCCTCCGTGTTGTTCATTGGATGGTCGCGCCGCGATACGGCACTTCGCGCCGGAACGGCCGATCTCGCGATCAGGCGCCTTCGGTCGGACGGGAGACTAGTGGAAGGCATTGGGCGAGCCAAGTATCCGCGTGCGCTGTGCGGCCATGCAGAGCGGCGCGGACCTGCGGCACGCTGGTATGGTTCGAGCCGGCCATCGGACATCTCACGGCAGCGGTCGTGAAACGAACCCCCAAGTCCGCGACTATTGCAGTGCAAAAACAACTTCGGCGATTACCCGCCCCGATTGCGCAGCACCAGGCAGGCACCGCCGGCGCGCTTAATGTCGTTACAGAGCTTGTCGGCTTCCGTGCGCGTTTCGGCGCCGATGCGCACCTGATAAAATGGCCGGGTGCCGCGGCTGCGCAGGATTCCGCTGAGGATGCTTGGATCGCGGCCCGTCAGCACCCCGGCGTAGCGCTTCGCCATCGCCGCATAGGACGCGAGCGCCCGGTCACGAGAGAACCCGGCACTGAGCTGGATGCCCCAGGGGCTCGCAGCGACGAGGTTGATGCGCTCCTGCAACTTCTCGACGAACGGGTTAGGGGCTCGCTTAAGCATCGCCATGAGCTGGCGGCAGTCGGGACGCCCCGGCGTGTTGGGCTCGCCTTTGGCGCCCCTCGCCCACTCGTCGGCAGGCGTGCCGGTGATCGCCAACACGTAGCGGCGGGTCTCTCCGGGCAGGGTTCGCGTCCCCGCCATCCAGTCGCGCACGCGCTGCGGGCCCGCATTGTAGGCGGCGGCGGCGAGGCCAAGGTTGCCGAACCGGTCGCGCAGTTCGGCCAGGAACTCGGCGGACTTCGGCAGCGCCTGCACCGGATCGAACGGATCGAGCAGCCGCCGCTCGGCGGCTGTACCGGGCATGAACTGCGCAATGCCAAGCGCACGAGCGCCGCTACGGGTGCGCGGACCCACGGCGTCGGCCTGAAACCGGCTCTCCTGCCAGATGACGCGGGCGAAGAACTCCAGCGGCAGCCCATTCGACCGCGCCGCCGACTCGATCATCAGGCACATCGACTCGCGCGTGTCGGCGGGATCTGCCGGTGGCTTGGCGGTTTCGCCGGGACCGTGGCCGCTGGGCTCGGTGTTCTTGCCTGGGCCGTCGGTTGCGTTCGGTCCGTTGGCCGGCGGTTGCGCCTTGTCGTCGTCAGGGTCCGGCGGGGTCTGCCCGGCAGCACCCAGCGCCAGCCAGGGCAGCAGCATCAAGACCGCCATGAGATGCCAGGGCGCGCGCATCGGAACCTGCCCTCAAGGAACTTCGATCTGTTACGGGCAGATTGCGAAACCAGCATGGCGCACGGAACCGCCAGTTGCGGCGATCTCAGACCGGCAGCGGGAATGCAATCGGCGCGTCGGCAAATATCTTGTATTGCTGGTCGCGGGGCTTGGACTTGTCGGCCTCATTGAGCAGTTCAATCGAGCTTTTCCCGATGAGCGCCCGCGGCAGGATCATCACCCGGATGAACCGGCTCGGCCGGTCGCCCGCCGCCTGGGCGAACACCGGGTCCGGGCCGCTCTCGTACCAGGCGCCGCCCGGACCGTAGGACGTGGACCGGCCGTGGGTGTCGATCCGGATGCCGCCCTCGATCAGACAGCGGATGCCGGGTCCCTGGTGGCGATGCAGGTAGGCGCAGCCGCCCGGCGGAAATGCCACGCTGTCGCCGCGGAGCAGAAGGTCGCCGGCCGGCATGGTGGCGAGCGGCGCGGCGAGCTTCAGGCGGGTCTCGGTGCCGGCGCCGGGTTTCGCGCTGCCGGCCCCCTGACCGTCGGTGAGCTCGTAGCGCCAACAGCACGCGCCGTTGGCGCCCGCCGTGACCGTCACGTCGCGCTCGCCCTGCCAGGCTTCGCCGTCGCTGAGCGAGTCGGACTCGACGGCGATCGATCCGTGCACGACGAAGATCAGGCGCGGATGCGCTGCGAGCGGCAGCGCCGCGCCGTTCGAGAGGATGTCTTCGTAGAGCGAAAGCACGGGCTGCATTGGATATCTCCACTTGCGGGGCGCCGAGCATAGTCAAGATCGGCGGTTCGACAACACCACGACAGGACGGTACGGTCCCGCGGAAAAATCAGGCCCCGCATTTGAACGCCCCGACTCCAAACTGCGCGAGCCGCCAGCCCTGGATGAAGTTCGCGGCGCTTCTTCTGGTGCTCGCAGCGCTCGGGCTGCCGCTCAACGACCTGCCGCGCTTTGCGTTGCTGGTGATCGCCACGGTGCTCGTCGTCACCGGCGAAGTATCCGGGCGCGCTTGGTGCTGGCTCATCGCCGTGCTGGTCGCTGGCGGCTGCCTGTTGGCGCAGATGACGATGCCGGTGCCGCGCATCGCGGAAGGCCACAACGTCTTCCTGGTGGATCGTCCGGGCGGCGCGCTGGAGACCGGACTGCCGCCGCGGGTGTTTCAATTCATGAAGGCGGAATTTGACGCGCGCTATCCACCGGCGCAGCGCTGCGATCCGGCAACCGACGGCTGTTGGCGCGGGCAGGGTTTTCCGGATCGTACCTTCGCATCTTCGGCCGATGGCATCTGGGACCGTCCGGCCTATTCGCGGCGGGTGACGGGCATCGACTTCGACGATCCGGTCTGGGCGCGCCTCGGCTTCATCAACGAGGGCCGCTACAACTGGAATTCACGGGTAAGCGACGTCCAGCGCGCCACGCGGGATCGCCGTGCGTCGGCCTTCCTGCAGCAGTGGCGGCTGCAGATGCCGTGGTTCGTCATGTACCGCTTTCCGGCGGACTTCGCCGGCAGCGCGCTGTGCTGGCGCGGCGAGGTGCTGTGGGAGAATGAGGGCGGGGACTTTACACCGATCGCTCACCCAACAATGTCATGCCGAACCCTCACTGCCGAGGACGTGGGTCGCCGCATCTTCGGCGTGGCGATCCGCAACGCGCCGCCGCTTGCGATGCGGCTCGAACCCACGTCTCGGGTAAAGGCGTGGCAGTTTGCCGCGATGGCGCTGCCGTTGATCGGCGCCGCCGTGGTGCTGATGCTGCTCGTGCGGCCGCGGCTGCGCCGGACGATCCTGCCGTTCACCTTCATCGCGATCACGCTGGCGGTGGCGGTGCTCAACGACGCGAGCTTCGTCGGCGGCGTGCGGCCGTTCGATTCCGGCGACGATGGGCTGGTCTACGACGGCTATGCGCGGGTCATGTTGCAGCATCTCCTTGCCGGGAATACCTACGAGGCCCTGCGTGGCGTGGAGAGCGTGTTCTACTTCACGCCCGGCATGCGGTACCTGCGCGCGTTCGAGCACGTGATCTTTGGCGAGAGCTATCTCGGATACCTGGCGGCCATGTTCCTCCTGCCAATGCTGGTATTCGCGGTGTTCCGGCGCTTCTTGCCGCCGCGCTGGGCACTGGCGATGGCGTTGACATTCGCCGCGATCCCGGTCGGCGTACTATTCGGCACAAGCCTCGTGCTCTACGTCAAATGGGCGGCGCGCGGCTTCGGCGATCCGGCCGCTTTTGTGACCTTCCTCGCGGCGTTCATCCTTCTCGTCGGCGCGACCGCTGCGGACATACGCGACCGTTTCGCGACCGCGCTTTGGGCCGGGCTCTTGTTCGCGTTGGCGGTGTTTGTGCGGCCGAACCTTGCGCCGATGACCGGTATTCTGCTCGCCGGCGCGGGCATTGCCGCACTCTGGCAGGCGCAATGGCGCCGTCTCGCCGGCATGTGCGTTGGGTTTCTGCCGGTGTTCGGCATGGCGCTGCACAACCGGGTCTATGGCGACGTGTGGGTGCTCTTCACCACCACCAGCGAGATCGCGCAATCGATGCCGCCCCGCGATTACGTCGCGGCATTCGCCGAATTGCCGCGGCTCGATTTCGCCGGCGAGCATGTCATGCGGGCGCTCGCGCAGATCGGCGCCTGGTTGGCGGGCCCGTCCGAATGGCTGGCGATGGTTCCGGTGCATCTCGCGGCGCTAGCCGTGGTAGCGCGCATCGCGTTCCGGCGCGCGTCCGATCCCTGGTTGCGGCTCACCGCAGTGGCGGTGCTGGCGCAGCACAGCGTCAATCTCTTCTTCCTGCCGTATCCGCGCTACTACTACCTGACGTGGCTGCTGACGCTGCTGGTCGTCGCGGTCTGGCTGCATGACGAAGGTCTGGTGTGGATGCGCCGCCGCTGGCCCGCGCTGGCACAGCGGGGTGCGGGGATCGCGCAGCGTCCGGCATGGCGTTCGGTCGGCCGCGGCCTCGACCGCATGATTGCCGATTGGGACGGCCGCGAGCCCTCTTCCATTCGTCACCACGAAAGCCCGGACCCAGCGTGAAATGCGCATAGGGACGGGAATCCGGGTGCCCGCCTTCGCGGGCACGAACGGAAAGAGCAGCGCCACCGTAATGGATCAGGCCTTGGAGCGTGACTTCTTGCGCGGGGCGGTTCGTTTCCGGCTCGACCGCTTGCGTGGCGCAAGGCGCGGCAACTCGATCAAGCCGTAAAGCTCGGCCAGCATCAGCGAGCCGATGTGAAGCTGCGAGACGAACTCGCCGGCGCGGATCATGCGGGCGAGTTCGCGCGCGGTGACTAGGCGCAGCGTGATACCGGGCTCCGGCTCGGCGACCTGCTCGCCGGTCGCGACATAGAACGCGTGAATGCGGTTGTTGAGCCGGCCGGTGCAGGGCGAGCCGTTGCCCACCCGCCGGATCGCCTGCGTGGCGAAGCCGGTTTCCTCCAGCAACTCGCGGCGGCAGGTCTCCGCCGCATCTTCGCCGGGATCGACCGTTCCGCACGGCAGTTCCCAAGTGTAGTCCTCCAGCGCCGGGCGATACTGCCGCACCAGCGGAAAGCGGCCGTCCGGCGTGACCGCGACGATCGACACGTAGTCGGCCTGGTCCACCGCGTGATAGACCTGCAGTTCGGTGCCGCTCGCGAATTCGACTTCGCGCGCCAGGATGCTCATCCAGGGCGACACCTTGGTGATTTCGCGGGATCGGATTTTCGGCCACTTGCCGGCCATGCGTGCATCCCAATTTCAAATTTGCGCCCGGCGAGTGACGGTGTGTGGCGGGCGCCGCAGCCAGGTCGTCGCGAACGCGTAGCCGTACCAGCGCAGATAGGCCGGCAGCCACTTCAGCACACGAAATCGGCTTTCGCCGTGCCGCCGCTCGAACCATCGCACCGGCACCTCGCCGACCCGCCAGCCGAGCCGATGCGCCTTCACCAGGAGCTCGATGCTGTAGCAGAAGCCCTGGTCGGATTCGACCGCGATCTCGTCGAGCGCACGGCGCGAGAACAGACGGAATCCGTTGCTGGCGTCGGTCGACGGCAGGCGCGCGACATGGTGCAGCGTAAAATTGCCGGCGCGCACCAGCGCGGCCTTGAGCGGCGGACAGCCCACCATCGCGCCCCCCGGCAGGAACCGGCTGGCGCAGACGATGTCGCAGCCGCCGCGCGCCAGTTCGACCATGGCGTCGAGCATCGCGGCATTGGTGTCGTCGTCGGCCGGATACATCAGAACGAATGGCGCGCTGCTCGCGTCGAAGCCAGTCATCACGGCACTATGCGCGCCGCGGCCGCGGTTGCGCACGAACTCCACCGGCAGGCCCGCATGCGCGCCCGGGTTGGCGCGGATTGCCGGCAGCGTGTCGTCCTCGTCATGGTCGTAACAGATCAGCACGCGCGCCGGGGTCTTCAGGTGCCGGGCGAGCGCCGTGAGCGTCGGCACGATGTTGCGGCCCTCGTTGTAGACCGGGATGACGATGTCGAGCTCAGGCTGCATGTCGCTGTTACGTGAACTCTTCGCTAAGGCGTGTCGTTACCCTCCCTACCGCTTCGCGGGGGATGGTCGTCCGGCCCGAGCCCCGATGTCTCCCGAGGCTAAGGTTTCTCGCCCACAGTGAGGACAAACGGGCGCAGCGGTTCCATCACGCGCAGCCCGAAGATCGTCGCATCGATGAAGTTGTAGATCGGAAGCAGCAGCCGCGCGCGCGACGATGCGACGTAGCGGTAAGCGAGGCCCGAGAGATAGCGGGACGAAACCCGGAGGCCGGCGCGTTCGAACACCGCGGCAACGTCGCGCGCCAGCACCGGGCGCTCGTTTTCGGTGACTCCGACCGAACTGTAGAACGGCGACGAGCGGTCGCGGTAGAGCCACATGAACGGATTCATGCGGTTGGGATCGAATGCCATGAACCTGCCACCGGGCCGCAGCACGCGCGCGACCTCGGCGGCGCAGCGCGACGGGTCGGGCAGGTGGTGCACCACACCGCTCAGCATGACGCCATCGAGGCTGCCGGAGGGAAACGGCAGATGCTCGACATCGCCTTCGATGAACTCCACCATCGGATATTTGCGCCGGCCGAGCGCGACCAGCTTCGGGCTGATGTCGAGGCCGACGCAGTCATAACCGGCGCGCGAGAGAAGTTCGGTAAATACGCCCGATCCGCAGCCGAGGTCGGCGACCCGCGCGCCGCCGGGCAGCCCGGTCAGCCGCACGAAGGCGTCGACGATGCGCGCGCTCGATTCCGGCGTGAACACGTCGTATTCGTCGGCAGCCGCGTGGCTGTCGAAGAACGCGATCTCCTTCTGCTTGTCCTGCTGTTTCGCTGAAGCCTTCATGCCGAAGGTCCGCCGCTCCGCGGCGCACTCTGCTGCAAGACGATCAACGCATCCAGCGCCAATCCGCCACGCGGCAGCGCGACGAACGGGTTGACGTCGACCGACTGGACGACGTCTTCGAGATCGACCGCAAGCCGTCCAAGCGCCACGATCGCATCCACGACGGCCTCGACATCGAGGCCCGCGCCGCCGCGATAGCCTTCCAGCAGCTTGGCGCCGCGCATCCGCGCCAGCATGTCGCGAGCCTTTTCGCGGCTGACCGGCGGAGCGCAGAAGTTCACGTCCTTGATCAGTTCGAGCAATACACCGCCGCTGCCGACCATCACCACGAGGCCCATCTCGCGGTCGCGGTGCAGGCCGAGAACCAGCTCTGCGCCACCGCGAATCTGCTGGCAGACCAGCATGCCGGTGAGGTCGTGGTCGCTCAGTCGCCGTGTCATTTCGTCATAGGCATGCACAAGCTGTTCGGGTGTGGCGAGGTTCAGCGCGACGCCGCCGACCTCGGACTTGTGCAGCAGCGTCGGCGCCACCGCCTTGAGTACCACCGGATATCCGATGCGGTCGGCGGCTTTCAGCGCAGCGGACGGCGACGTCACCAGCGTCTCGGCCGGCGTCGTGATGCCGTAGGCGCGCAGCACGTTCTTCGATTCCGCCTCGTCGAGCGCGACGGGCTCGGCCTGGGCGCGGCTGCGCACGCGCTCGATGATGGTGCGCTGGATCGACGCCGGGGGTGCCGAATCGGCGGGCTCGTCGCCGGCGAGTTGTTCGCGTTCGGCGCGGCGGGCAACGGTGGCGATGGCGCGCAGTCCCTTGTAGGCCTCCTGCAGAAACGAAATGTTCGGCGCCTTGGCGCGCACCTCGCGGCTGTAGTCGGTCTGGCCGAGCGTGATCGGCGACATGAAGGCGATCGGCTTGGTGGCCGTGGCGGCGTAATCGTTGGCGAGCCGGATATAGTGCTCGCTGCGGTCGGAGCCGGGCGCGCGCGGCGGCCCCTCCTGGACGATCACCATGTCGACGTTCGGATCGTTGTGCAGGGCGTCGATCGACGCCATAAAGTTGTCCGCGCTGCTCAGTACGCCGAAACCGCCGTCGATCGGATTACTCACCAGCGAACCGACCGTCAGCACCGCGTTCAGCCGCTCGGTCGTCTCGGGCGCGAGCGGCTGGAACTCGAGGCCGTAGCGCTCTGCTGCGTCAAGCAGCATGCCGCGAAATGCTCCGGACAGCGTCACGGCGCCCAGACGGCGGCCGGTGGGCGCGCCGGTATGGACGAGCAGTTCGGTGATCTCGACCGCATCGTCGAGGGTCTCGGCGCGGATGACCCCCGCTTCGCCGGCAATCGCGTCGAACGCCTCGACGGTCCCGGCGAGCGATCCGGTGTGCGCCAGTGCGGCGTTGCGGCCGGCTTCCGAAAGGCCGAGCTTGATCGCCACCACCGACTTGCCGGAGGCACGCGCCAGCCGGCAGGCGGCCTTGAACTTGGCCACGTCGGAGATCGCCTCGATATAAATGATGATGACCTTGATCTCGGGCTCGCCGGCGAAGAAGGCGATGTAATCGGCGAGCGACAGGCCGGCTTCGTTGCCGCTGGTGATCAGGTAACCGGGCGCGATGCCGCGCTCCAGCAGCGCCTGGTTGGAGTAGATCATCATGCCGCCGCTCTGGCCGACCAGCGCGACGGGGCCGGGGCGGACGGTGAGCGGCCGATCCTCGGTCAGCGTCACGAGGCGGCTCTTGGAACAGACGTTGCCCATGCAGTTCGGGCCCGATACCGCGAGGCCGGTCTTCGCAATCGCGTCGACGAGTTCGCGGCCGAGCGCGGCGGCCTCGGTGTTGAAGCCTTCACCGAAGCCGGCCGAGAATACCGTGGCGCTACGCGCGCCGGCCGCGGCCCCGCTCTTGAGCGCGTCGATCACGCCGGCCGCCGGTACCATGATCACCATATGGTCGGGCTTTTCGGGCAGCGCCGAGAAATCCGCGTAGCAGGGCCGGCCCCAGATCTCGGTACGGCGCGGATTGATCAGATAGATCGGGCCGGGAAACTCGTAAGTGTTGAGGTTTTCCCAGACCTTCGCCGCCCAGCTGCCGGGACGGTCGCTGGCACCGACCAGCACGGCGTTGCGGGGTGCGGTCAACGCCGCGACTTTCTCTCTGGAGAGTTCGAGGTCCAACGGGTTCCCCCTTCGTGCGGTTAGGCGGCCGGGCCGTGACGGCTTTGCCGCCCTTTCGTGCCGCCTTCCATGTCCTGCGTTTCGACCGGCAAGGCAAGATGCCGATACCGACGGTCCGCACTGCGCGGCCCTCCGGTCCCTCGTGGAGTTCACGGCGGATACCAGCTCGGTTTGCGCTTTTCGCGGAAACTGGCGATTCCCTCGCGCGCCTCGGCGGATTGCGGACCATGCGGGGCCGGCTTGTCGGCAAGCAACGCCGCGAGCGAAGGAACCGAATAGCGGTCCGACGCTTGCTTGAGTTCGCGCAAGGCGCCGGGCGCGCCATGCAGCAGGTCGTCGGCGATCCGCGTCAACGTATCCTCGATCTGCGCCGCTTCGCAGATTTCGTGCGCCAGGCCGATGCGCTGCGCGACGGCGGGCGCAATGCGTTCGCCCGACAGGGCGTAGCGCCGGAAGCTGCGATGGCTCATGGCGCGGATGAGAAACGGCGCCACGCCGAGCGGCGCCATGCCGACCCGGACTTCCGGGATCGAGAAGAACGCCGTGTCGGCTGCGATGACGATGTCACAGCAAGCCGCAAACGCTGCGCCACCGCCGACCGCGCCGCCGTGAACGACCGCGATGGTCGGCTTCGGCAGCCCAGCAAGCGCCGCGAGCACCTCCGGCAACGTGGCATGCGGCGACGTTGAGGCGCTGCCGCCCTCGCCACGTGATGCGAGGTCGGCGCCGGTGCAGAAGTGCCGGCCGCTGCCGCGAAGCACCACCACCCGCACGTCGTCGTCGCCCGCCAAGTGGGTGAACTGCGACGCAAGCTCATCAAGCATCGTCTGGTCGAACGCGTTGCCGCGCTCGGGCCGGTTGAGCAGCACGGTCGCCACCCGGCGCGGCGACAGGTCAACGGAAATCGTCTGCAGCTTCACTCCCGGCCTCATGGTTGGTCGAACAGGTCCAGGCTCAATATCATGCCGGCGGTCGAAACGAGAGATGCATCCGCGGGGTGCGGCGGCGACGTGCCGGGCGATCCTCGGACCGGTTAGCCGGCCGGCATTGGCTGAGGATTGGCCGACGGGCCGCCTAATGCGCTCGGGGTCGCGGTATCAGGGAAGAAGTGTTCGCGCTTGACCTGAAGTTCAGCGGCGAGCCGCGCGATGGCATAGATGTTCTTGATGATCCCGGGATCGTCCATCCGGCGGAACTTCTCGACTTCCTGCTCGGTAAAATCGAGCTGCAGATTTTGCTTCAGCCAGACCGGGTCGAGCCGCACGTCGTAGCGCAGGAACCGGAACCACTTGCCGCCGGGCGGCGCGTCGCCGACGAGCTGGCCGATCTCGGAGTTGATCTCCCAGGGATCGGGGCACTCGCCGAGCCACTGCATCTGGGCGAGCGAAAGAGTCTGGACGTCGCTCATCAGCGACAGCAGCGCGCTCAGCGTCACCCGAAGCGGGCCGAAGAGTCCCAGCTCCTTGAACGACAGACTGACGCGGCTCGAGCCGGTGCCGATCGAAACGATCGAAAGGTTGTGCGGTCCGAGCGGCCACTCGAGCCCGAACCCTTTGAGCCGCGTCATCATCAGCAGCGCCATGGTGGGATTGTTGAACGGCGTCACGCCGCCGTCGACGAATATCCCGTGGGTGTCGGCGAGACTCTTGCCCTTCGTGCCGTAGCCAAATTCCAGCAGCAGCAGGCGGAGCTTGCTGACCAGGAGCGACAGCCATGGCAGGCCGGCGAGCCGGGCATTGGCGTCGGCCAGCGGCTGTTTGCGCTCATCCTCGTTGATCGCGATGATTTCCGGATCGAAAAAATGCGGCGCGGCGGTGCTGGCGCGCACCAGATTGGCGAGCCGGTACTCCTTGTTGCCGGTGTGGCCCTTGCGGTTATTGGCCGGATCGGGAGACGTCGACTCCCAGTATGGCGCGCGCGAGTTGTTGGCGAGGATCCAGGGGCTGCCGGTATCGAGCCGCTTAGTCACGACACAGAGGCCGGTAATCAGGTCCGGGCTGTCGAGCCTCCGGTCCTTCACGATGTTGTCGATCTCTTCGCGCAGCGCCTTGGCGTCGAACTTGGCCAGCAGGCCGGGCACGCGCCAGAACGGCCGCGAGAAGATGCGCGGCGCGAGCTTCAGGTAGAAATCCTTGATCTCCGAGGTGTTCTTGCCGAGCGCGAGCGCGCCGGCGATCACCGCTCCGGTCGACGTACCGCCGACGATATCGAAGTAGTCGCCGAGCCGCGGCGGCACCGCGTCATTGCCGTTGGTCCTGGCGTGCTCCTCCCGGATGAGCTTCTCGATGCGCTCGAGGAACGCGACCGAGATCGCGCCGCGCACGCCGCCGCCATCGAGCGACAGAATCCGTTTCGGGCCTGGGCCGAACAGGTGGCGGTCGCGCGGCAACGCCTCGCGGCCGGACTGCTCGGATGTCGCGGTCATGGCAGTAACGCCACGATCACTCGGCGGCATGGGTCCGCGCCGCCGGGACGACCGGGAAGTAGTCGCTGAGCCAGTTGCGGACCAGATCCCAGACGCGCTTGTTGCCTTCGGCGAACATGAAGTGATCGACATCGGCGATCAGATGCAGTTCGGCCGGATGGCCGGCACGCTTGAACATCTCGATCGACTGCTCGGTTGGCGTCACCGAATCATTCGAAGAATGCAGCAGCAGGAGCGGCCGCGGCGCGATCTTGCCGACAACGTCATCGGCGCGGAAGTCGTACATGCTCTGCGCAGTCTCGGACGTGAATTCGTGGATCGAGTTCTGTGCCAGGTTGGTGCGCAGGTGCGGCGGGATCGGCACGATGTCGTAGCGCGGCACCATCAGCGGCTTGCCGTGCTTGGCGCGATAGCCGCGGCCGAGCGCCAGCATGTCGGTGAACTTCTTCCAGGCTTCGGGGGTGGGATGCTGGCCGCGGAACTTGCGCTCGCCGTCGCCCCAGCCGCCGTTCGAAATGACAGCCGCGACGCGCGGATCGACGCCGCCGGTATACACCGCGACGGCACCGCCAAAGCTCGAACCAACGACCGCGATGCGGTTGGGATCGACCGCCGGATGCTTGGTGAGGAACGTCAGCGCGCTGCTGGTGTCCTCGACCTGCTCGAGGCAGATCAGATTGCCGCGCTCCCCCTCGCTTTCGCCGCAGCCGCGCATGTCGAACCGCAGCACGACGTAGCCCATCCCGTTCAGGATCCTGGTGGGCTCCATGGTGTTGGACGAGCTCTTGTTGCTGCCGAAGCCGTGCAGCACCATGAAGGCCGCGCGGCGCTCGCCCGGCCGCACGTCGTCTGGCACATGTACGACACCGGAGAGCTTGAGGCCGGCGGACGGAATGGTGACGGCGGTTTCGGTCATCAGCAGGTTTCCTTATTGTTCTCAGCGGCATGGCGGCGGCCGCCGTGACGCTCTGAGCGCAGGCTGGACGGCCGGGGGGACTTTATCGCAATGGCGTCGCGAGGGAAGATGGCATAGCGCCGGTCCGCGGCGAAAAGTCAGACCGATCCGGGGACGGCGTCGATCAGGCCTGATGCTCAGGCGCGACCGCGGGCTCGGAATGCTCGGCATCTTTCGCCGGCCGCGGCTCCTTACGGGTCCGGACCCATTCGGCGGATTTCAGCACCGCGACGAAGAACACCGGAACGAAGGCAAGCGCCAGGACCACGACCGCAATCATCCCGCCCATGACGCTGGTGCCGATCGCCTGCTGGCTCTTGGCGCTGGCGCCTGCGGCGATCACCATCGGCGCGACGCCGAAGCAGAACGCGAGGCCGGTCATCAGGATCGGCCGGAAGCGCAGATGGCAGGCTTCCAGCGTCGCATCCTTCAGGCTCTTGCCCTGCTCGCGCAGCGCTTTGGCGAATTCGATGATCAGGATGCCGTCCTTGGCGGCGAGGCCGATGATCGTCACCAGCGCCACGGTGAAATAGACGTCGTTTGGCAGCCCGCGCCCCATCGCGGCGATCGCCGCGCCGAGCATGCCGAGCGGCACGGTCAGCAGCACAGCGAGCGGAATGGTCCAGCTCTCGTACAGCGCCGCCAGCACCAGGAACACCAGCAGCGCCGACAGCGCCAGCAGCAGCGGCGCCTGCGCGCCCGACTGCTTCTCCTGCAGCGACTGGCCGGTCCAATCGAAGCCGAAGCCGCGCGGCAGTTGACCTGCGAGCCGCTCCATCTCGTTGATCGCGTCGCCCGAGGTGTAGCCCGGCTTGGCGGAGCCGCTGATGCGCACCGACATGTAGTAGTTGAATCCGACGATCTGCGCCGGCCCGACCGACCAGCCGACGGTCGCGAACGATGACAGCGGAACCAGCTGCCCCTGCGTGTTGCGCACGTTGTAGCTCAGGATGTTGTCGGCCTGCATTCGCGAGGACCGGTCGGCCATCACGACGACGCGCTGCATCCGTCCGCGATTCGGGAAATCGTTGACGTAGGCCGAGCCGAGGTTGGTCGAGATCGTGTTATTGATCTCCTCGAACGTCACGCCGAAGGCCGACGCCTTTTCGCGGTCGATGTTCAATTCGACTTGCGGCGCGGGTGCGAGGCCCTCGACGTAGACATCCTGCAAGACCGGGCTGCGCGCCGCGGCGGCGAGCAGCTGATCCGTCGTTCGCATCAGTTCGGCATAGCCCTTTTGGGCCCGATCCTGGAGGCGGAAGCTGAAGCCCGACGAATTGCCGAGATTGTCGATCGGCGGCGGCTGCAGCGCCGAGATCTCGGCGTCGCGGACCGACTTGCCGAGCTTCTCGTTCACGTCGGCGACGATGCGTTCGGCGGAATCGTCCGGTCCGCGCTCCGACCAGTGCTTCAGCGTGACGAAGGCCTGCGCGGTGTTGACGCCCTGGCCGAGGAAGCTGAAGCCGGTCAGGAACGTCACCTGGTCCACGCCCGGGCGGCTCAGCAGGAACCGCTCGGTCGCCTTGGTGGCCTCGAGAGTGCGGCTGTAGGACGCCTCCGGGGGCGCCTGCACGTCCACCGTGATGAAGCCCTGGTCGTCGACCGGCAGGAATCCGCCGGGCAGCCGGAACAGCGCCCAGCCGACCGCGACGAGGATCGCCACGTAGATCAGCATGACCCGGCCGGTCCGCCGCAGCAGGCGCTCGACCAGCGAGCGATAACCGTCGCGCGTCGCGTCCATCCGGCGGTTGAACCAGCCGAACAGGCCGCGCTTGGCGTGATGATGGCCGGCTTCGACCGGCTTCAACAGCGTCGCGCACAGTGCTGGCGTCAGCGACAGCGCCATTAGCGCGGAGAAGCTGATGGCGGCGACCATCGAGACCGAGAACTGCTTGTAGATGATGCCGACCGAACCGGGGAAGAAAGCCATCGGGATGAACACCGAGACCAGCACCAGCGTGATCCCGACGATGGCGCCGGTGATCTGGCCCATCGCCTTGCGGGTCGCCTCCTTTGGCGGCAGACCCTCCTCGGACATGATGCGCTCGACGTTCTCGACCACCACGATCGCGTCGTCGACCAGGATGCCGATCGCCAGCACCATGGCGAACAGCGTCAGCATGTTGATCGAAAGCCCCATCACCAGCAGCACGGCGCAGGTGCCGAGCAGGGCGACCGGCACCACGATGGTCGGAATGATGGTGTAGCGGACGTTCTGGAGGAACAGCAGCATCACCAGAAACACCAGCACCACCGCTTCCAGCAGCGTCATCAGCACCTTCTCGATCGAGGCCTCGACCACCGGCGTGATGTCGTAGGGGATTTCGTACTTGATGTTCGGCGGGAAGAACTTCGATAGCTCCTCCATTTTCGCCTTGACGGCGGTCGCGGTGGCGAGCGCGTTGCCGGTCGGCGCCATCAGCACCGACAGGCCGGCGGTCGTCTGGCCGTTCTGGCGCGTGTTGAACTGGTAGCTCAGGCCGGCGATCTCGATGCGCGCGACGTCGCGCAGCCGCACCGTCGAGCCGTCGGTGTTGGCGCGCAGCACGATCGCGCCGAATTCATCCGGCGATTGGAGCTGACCCTTCACCAGCACCAGCGCGGAAATCTGCTGGCCGGAGCGCGCGGGCTCGGCGCCGATCGCGCCCGAGGCGACCTGTGCGTTCTGTGCAGCGATCGCTTTGGTGACGTCGTCGGCGCTCAGGTTGTAGCCGACCAGCTTGGTCGGATCGAGCCAGATCCGCAGCGAGCGTTCGGTCGAATACAGCGTCACGCGACCGACGCCGGGGATGCGCCGCAGCTCGCCCTCGACGTTGCGCATCATGAAGTCGCCGAGTGCGACCTCGTCGAGGCTGCCGTCGGGCGAGCGCAGCGTGATGATCTGAAGCACCGCGCTCGATGCCTCCTCGACCAGGATGCCCTGCTGCATCACCGCGCGCGGCAGCCGCGCCTCCACGCGCTTGAGGCGGTTCTGCACCTCGACCGAGGCGCTTTCGGTGCTCGTGCCGGGCACGAAGTTCGCAATGATCTCGACTTGGCCGAGCGAGTCGGAGGTCGATTCGAAGTTGAGGATACCGCTCGCACCGTTGAGCTCTTCCTCGATCAGCCGCGTGACGCTGTTATAGAGGTTCTCCGGCGACGATCCCGGATAGCTGGTGCTGATCGAGATCGACGGCGGCGCAATGATCGGATACTGCGCCACCGGCAGCAGCGGAATCGCGATTGCGCCCATCAGGCAGATGAAGAGCGCAATCACCCATGCAAAGACCGGCCGGTCGATGAAAAAGCTCGGCACCGGCGGGCCTCGCTCAACGGGTCACGGTTGCGGGCGCATAATCGACTCGGCGCATGTTCGGCACCGCCTCGTCCGAGGCGGTGTTGCGCTCGCTCCGCCACGGCACAGGATTGACGAGCGAGCCCGGAACGAATTTCTGGAAGCCGTCGACCACCACGCGGTCGCCGGGCTTCAGGCCTTCCTGAACCAGCCAATGATCGTCGACGACACGGCCGGTGCGGATTGGCTGCACGATCGCCCGGCCGTCGTCGGTCACGACATAAACCTCGCTCTCGCCGGCATCGTTGCGCTGGACCGCCTGCTGCGGCACCGCCAGCGCATCGCTATCGACGCCCTGTTCGATCTGGACGCGCACGTACATGCCGGGAAGCAATTCGCCCTGCGGATTCGGGAACGCGCCGCGCAGCGTCACCTGGCCGGTGGTCGGGTCGACGGTTGCGTCGGTGAATAGCAACTTGCCGGGATGGGGGTAGATGGAGCCGTCGTCGAGTACCAGCCGCACCTTGGTGGTTTCGCGGTTAACGGCTTCGAGGTCACCGGTCTCGAACAGTCGGCGCAGCTCGTTGACCTCGCTGATCGATTGCGTGAAGTCGGCGTAGACTTTGTCGAGCTGCTGGACGGTCGCCATGTGAGTCGCGTCGCCCTGCAAGACCAACGCACCCTCCGTTACCAGCGCGCGGCCGACGCGACCGTTAATCGGCGAACGTACGGTGGCGTATTCGAGATTGAGGCGCGAGCGTTGGACGTCGGCCCTGCGGGCCGCAACGTCGGCCTCGGCCTGGCGCAGATTGGCGATGGAGGTTTCGTGCTGGACTTGCGTGGCGACGCGTCCCGCGATCAGCGTCTCGACTCGCTTCGCCTGTTGGCTTGCCTGCTCGAACACGGCTTGCGCTTTGGCGAGCGCGGCTTCGCTCGCCTGCAACTCAACCTCGAACGGCCCCGGATCGATGCGATAGAGTACGTCGCCCGCCTTGACGTCGGCGCCCTGCAGGAACGTGCGCTCGACCACGATGCCCGAAACCCGCGTTCGAACCTCTGCGATGCGGGTCGGCGAAATTCTGCCGGGCAGTTCGCGGATGTACGGCCGTGCGGCCGGTTGCATCGTGACGATACCGACTTCAACCGGAATCTCGGATGGCGTCGAAGTCTCCGCTTCGGTGCAGGCCGTCAGCATTGCACCGGCGGAGCAAACAAGCACCACGCGTAGAGCGGCAGACAACATTTCCAGGCTCCCCATCGTCGGCAGCAATTCGAGTTCCCCCGTTACCGGAAGACCCACTAATACGCTCATACTCATATACTTACCGCATCGCAGCGAAGAAATGCTGCAATGCATCACTATCGTGTTATCGCGGATGTGCGCTCGACGGAAATGCGAGCGTCCGACAACGATCCCCGGCGTCGATAGCGATCCCCGACGCAAGCATCGTCAGAAATGGTGGCGAAAGCGTTGCAGTGCACCTAAGTTCCGCGAGGAACTTCGCCCCTGCGACAATAATTCCCGAGTTCCGTCGTCGCACACGCAGAACATCGGAGCCCCGCGGCGCGATCGCGCCCGGTGCGAGCAAGAAATTCCGCTCAAGAGGGTTCGAGCGGCCGTCCTACTGATGGCTATCGGAATCGCTGGTGAGTTCCGTGCCACCAAGCGCATAAAGCGTCTGGTTGTTTAGTTCGCCCGTGGCCGGCATGCCGTAGCGATCCTGGTAGCCGCGCACAGCTTCCCGCGTCATCGGGCCGAAAACCCCGTCGATCGGCCCCGGATCGAAGCCTTTGCGCTGCAAGGCCTGCTGGACTTTCAGGACCCATTGCGAATTGAGAGTCGGTATCGCATCCATATCGAGCAGCGTGCGCGTTCCTTGCGCAGCAGCCGGGGTGCCTTGCGCGATTCCCGGACTGGCGGATGCAATGCACGCTGCTGCCGCAAAACCGGCAACGACCATTCGGTACATGCGCACCTCCTACATAACGGCGACGAGGATACACAGCATCGGACCGAACGGCTCGAAAGAGAAGTGCAAACGAGGTCGCAGCGCGATGTGATTCGCCCGGGCCTGCGACCTCGCGCCGCTCATCCTGCCTTGGGATTGCCTAGCCCCAGTTCGGTCCAGCGCGCGTAAGCCTTGTCGATGTCGCTCTTTTCGGGCCAGACGGTCGGCGGGAAGCGGGCGCCGCCAAGCTCCGGATCCGGGTCGTAGTCCAGGTTGATGGTGGCGTCGATCAGCACCCGGTTCCACTTGCCGGTGCCGAACAGGTCGGGGTTGCGGTCGCGCCGGCGGGTCGAAGGGTCCAGCCCGGCGCCGAACGTCGCCGGCATAATGACGATGTCGTTCTCGCCCGCATTGACCCGATGCGCGATTGCCCAGTCGACCGCGGCGTAATCGTGGATGTCGATGTCGGGGTCCACAACGGTGACGTGCTTGTAGCGCACGTGCGCGGCCGACGATCCCCACAGCGCGTTCGCCGCCTGCTTGGCCTGGCCGCGATAGCTCTGCTTCATTTGCACCACAACGTTGATGCCGGTCTGGACCGGCGGGCACCACACGTCGGTGACGCCCGGCACGCCGGCGCGGTCGAGCACGTTCCAGGCGGTCGCAGCCCGCATGATCGACGAGACGACGCCGTTTTCCGAGTAGCTGCCCGGCATCGAGCCCTCGATGGTGCCGCGCAGGATCGGGTCGTTGCGGTGGGTGATGGCGGTGACGTGGATGGTCGGCTTCGGCGCGCGATCGCCGGCCAGATAGCCGGTGAACTCGGCGTAGGGTCCCTCCAGCACGTAGGTGCTGGGATCGATGCCGAGGTAACCCTCGATCACGATCTCGGCCGAGGCCGGCACGTAGAGATCGTTGGTCTCGCACTTAACCAGTTCGACCGGCGCCCCGCGTATTGCACCAATAACATCATATTCGCACATGCCCTTGGGCACTGGCGAGCCGCCCGTGAAGGCGAGCGACGGCTCCCAGCCGATCGCCACCGCGATCGGCATTTCGGGCTTGCCGCCGTTCTGCCAGGCGGTGAAGTGGTGGCCGATATGCTGGGCGCGCCACATCAGGATCGGGATACGGTCGCGCGCCGCCACCATGCCGCGATAGACGCCGACGTTCATCACGCCGGTTTCCAGGTCCTTGGTAACCACGCCACCGTAGGTGAGCAGGTAGCGGCCGCCATCGAGCCGGTTCCAGTACGGCACCGGCAACGCGTAGAGGTCGATGTCTTTCCCGGTGATGATGTTCTCCTTGACCGGCCCGGTGTCGACGATCTTCGGCGGGATGCTGCCGGTCAGGATGGTACGGCCGATCTTGACGAGTTCGCGCGGATGGGTGTCGGGCGGCAGGCCCATCATGATGGCGATGCGCCGGTAGCTGTTGAGCGACGAGCCGAACACCCGGCGGCAAAGGCTATCCGGTTTGTTGTAGTCCTTGATGTTGTTGAACATCAGCGCCTTGCCGGTACCCGGCCCCTGCGCCAGCCGCATGATGGTGCCGAGTTCGATGTTCCAGTCGACCTCGGCGTTGATCTCCTGCAACTCGCCCTGCGCGCGCAGCGCCTCGATCCAGCCGCGCATGTCGCCGAACGCAATCGGCGTGCGCTCGACGGCGAGGTCTTCTTTTCGGGTCTGAAACATCTCGGGAATCCTTGTCGGCTTTACTATTTCGCTTGTTTCGATTTCGCCAGGAACCGCTCGGTGGGCGGCGCGATTTCGGTGACCAGATCGCGGACGAGCCGCTTGTTGGACAGCGGCGCCACCGCCATCTCGCGCGGCTCAAGCCGCGCCGTGCAGGCATAGACGGTTTTGCCGTCAAGCTCCATCATGCATTCCTTGCAGGCATTGGCGTTGATGCAGGAATACCGGATCGCCAGGCTTGCATCGCGGTGCGACCTGATCCAGCGCAGGCCGTCGAGCACCGACTGCCCCGGCTCGTACGGCACGTCGTAGCTCTCCCATTGTCCCGCATCTGGGACATTGCCGCGCCAGACCTTCAGTGTGGCGGTCTGGCTCATTGCGCAGCCGCCTGAGCCGGGATGGCGTGCGGCGTCAGTTCGATCCGGCCGCCTTCGAGCCGCGCCATCTGGTTGAGGCGCCACTCCGGCAGCATGCCAGGATGGTCCTCGCGCTGGTGCGCGCCGCGGCTCTCGGTGCGGGTGAGTGCCGCCTGCGTGACGACCTGGGCGACCATCAGCATGTTGCGCAGGTCGAACCAGTCGAGCGCGCGCTGATCGAACGGGCCGCCATCGCCGATGGGCCGCGGGCCGAGCGCGCTGGTCAGATCGTCGATTGCCCGCAGGGCGCGCTTGAGCTTCGCGTCGGTGCGGAACGGCCCGACATCGTCCGCCATCGTCGCCTGCAGCGCCTCGATCATCGCGGCGGTGTTGACGTCGCGGCGATCGACTCGGGCCGCCAGCAGATCGAGCGCTTCGCGCGCCGCGGACGGTTGATATGGCTGGCGCTTCATCTCCCGCACGCGATCGGCCGCGGTGCGGCCGGCCTGGCGGCCGAACACCAGCGCCTCGGTGATGGCATTGCCGGACAAGCGGTTGGCACCATTGGCGCCACCTACCGCTTCGCCGGCGACCAGCAGCCCGGGTATTTCGGTCGCCATGTGCTCGTCGGCGACGGCGCCACCCATGTGGTAGTGCGCGATCGGCGCCACCTCGACCGGCATCTTGGTGAGGTCGATGTCGTTCGCCGCCAGCCGGTCAATCACCGGCCCGAACGCCGCGCGCAGTTCGGCTTCCGAGAGATGCTGAAACGACAGAAAGGCGCCGCCGTGCGGCGAGCCGCGGCCGGCTTCGTTCTCCTTGACGATCGCATAGGTGGCGAGGTCGCGCGTCACGACGTAGCGGCCGTCCTCGCTCACGCCGTAGCGGCCGGTGAATTCCTCGCCGTCGCGGTTGAGCAGTTTGCCGCAAAGCTTGTAGCGGAACGGATCCCACATGATCGGGTCCATCCCGATCAACCTCGGAGCGAGATGCCCGATCGGGAAGAACTGCACGAATTCCATGTCGATCAGCGGAGCACCCGCGCGCAAGGCCAGCGCGTAACCGTCGCCGCCCATGTTGGCGGAGGCGCTGTTGCGGCGATAGAGCCGGGTCAACCCGCCGGTCGCCACGATGGTGGCCTTCGCCGCGATGGTGACCGGCGTGCCGCTCGACAGATGCAGCGCGCACGCGCCGACCACCTCGCCGTCCTGTCGGAGGAGGTCGACGATGAGGAGATCGCCCGCCAGACGAACCCCGCTGGTACGCTTGACCGCGGTGCGCAACGTCCGCGAAACCGCCGGCCCGGTGTTGAGGAAGTCGACATAGACGCAGCGCGGACGGTCGTGGCCCGGCGCCATGGTGGCGGTGATGTGGCCGTCCTTGCGGGCCCAGCCGACGCCCCACTCCTCCATCTCAAGGATACATTCGGGGCCTTCCTCGCAGAGCAGTTGCGACAGCCGCTCATCGCACAGCCCGCGGCCGGCTTCGAGCGTGTCGCGCAGATGGTGGCTCCAGTGGTCCGGCGTTTCCTGCCCGAGCGCGACCGCGACCGTCATCTGCGCCATGACGGTGGCGCCGCCGCGACCGATCAGGCTGCGGTCGGCGAGGAACACCGAGGCGCCGCGCCGCGCCGCTTCGATCGCCGCATACATGCCGGCGCCGCCCGATCCGATGATCAGGACGTCGGTCTCGACATGCATGGGTTCGGCGGTCAAAGGTCAGACCTTCTCCTTGCGCTTGCGCGCCGCGATCTTCACCGCCTGGATCACCTCCGGGTAGGTGCCGCAGCGGCAGAGATTGCCCGTGAGATAGTTCTTGATCTGCTCGTCGTCGGGGTCCGGATTGGCGTCGAGCAACTGGGTCGCCATCAGGATGAAGCCGGGCGTGCAATAGCCGCACTGGAACGCGCCGGCCTCGATGAACGCCTCCTGCACCGGGCTCAGCACGTCGCCTTGGGCGAGCGACTCGACTGTCCTCACCTCGGCGCCGTCGACGAACGCCGCCAGATAGAGGCAGCCCGAGACCGCGGTGCCGTTGACCAGCACGGTGCAGCAGCCGCACAGCCCCTGGCCGCAGCTTTCGCGCGCGCCCATCAGATTGAACTCGTTCTGCAGCACCTCGACGAGGTTGTGGTGCGGCTTGATGTCGGCCTCGACCGGATCGCCGTTGAGGGTGAATTGGATGGTGCGTACGACACTCATGTCAGGCGTCCTCGATCGGCTTGCCGGCCTTGGCGCGCAGCGCGCGCAGCACGGCTTCGGGCTTGAGCGGCAGTTCCATCAGGCGCACGCCGCAGGCGTCGTCGATCGCGTTGGCGATCGCCGGCGAGCCGCAGAACGTCGCGGTTTCGCCAACCCCCTTGGCGCCGAACGGACCGTTCGACTGGGTGGTGTCGAGCGCCTCGCCCTCCATGACGTTCGGCAGGTCGTGGATGCCCGGGATCTTGTAGTCGGCGAGCGACGCATTGGTCACCTGGCCGTCCTCGAGATACATCTTCTCGAACATCGTGAAGCCGAGTTGCATCAATGAGGCGCCGGAAATCTGCGTCTCGACGATCCGCGGATTGATCGGCTTGCCGCAGTCCACCACGTTGACGAACTTGAGGATGCGGACATGGCCGGTCTCGGTGTCGACCTCGACTTCGGCACCAGCGGCGGCGCACATCCAGAACGGCGCCACGTTGGTGGTGAGGCCGGTGCCCGGTTCGGGCGGCGTGTAGTCGGGCTTGTAGGTTCCGGTGCCGATGACGTTGCCGGCCTGCATGCCGTATTTCTTCTGGAACAGCGCGGCGAGCGGAATGTTGCTGCCCTCCGGCTCGCCCACGTCGCGCGCCATCGCCTGGATCTTGCTGCGCGCCTCCTCGGCGGCGAGCCGCACCGCGTGCCCCATGTGAAACAGCGAGCGCGAGCCCAGCGTGCCCATGTCGTAGGGCGTCACATCGGTGTCGCGTGGCACCACGCGAATGCTTTCGGCCGGCATGTTGAGGATGTCGCCGACCATCTGCGCCATCGCGGTGTCGGAGCCCTGCCCCATGTCCACGGTGCCGCAATAGAGCGTGGTGCTGCCGTCGGCGCTGACGTTGACGATGGCGACCGACGTCGTCGGCGAGATCACCGCCTTCAGGGCGACCGCGAGACCACGGCCGCGCCGGATGCTGCCGCTGCCGCGGTCGAGCGGTTGCTGCCAGTTCAGCCGGGCGGCGACCCGCTCGAGCGACTGGGCAATGCCGTCGTCGTTCATGACGGTGCCGGTGGCCTGCGGGCGGCCCTGGCGGAGGATGTTCTTGCGGCGGAATTCGAGCGGGTCGATTTTGAGCGCCTTGGCGATCTGGTCGGTGTGGCTCTCATAGGCCCAGACCAGTTGCGGCACGCCGAAGCCGCGCAGCGCGCCGGCCGGCGGCAGGTTGGTGTAGAGCGCGTACGAATCGATCGATACGTTGTCGATGTCGTAAGGCCCGGCCGCGGTGAAACCGGACTTCTGCGTCACCCGTGGGCCGATGTCAGCGTAGGCGCCGCCGTTCCAGTAGACGTCGCATTTGCGCGCGAGAATGCGGCCGTCTTTGTCGACCCCGGTCTTGATGTGGAATGCGGCCGGGTGCTTGGTGATGGTGAAGAACTGTTCCTCCATCGTCAGCGCAACCTTCACCGGGCGCCGTACGATCATCGACAGCGCGATCGCGAGCGCCTCCATCTTGATGTAGAGCTTGCCGCCGAAGCCGCCGCCCAGATACGGCACCTTGATGCGGACGCGATTCTCCGGCAGCCCGAGCAGCCGCGCGATCTCGGTGCGCACGAAGGACGGGCCTTGCGCGCCGCTGTAGATGGTGACGCCGCTCTCCTTCCACTCGCCGATCGAACAGTAGGGCTCGAGCGCGAGATGCAGCACTTTCTGGGTGCGGAAGGTTTGCTCGAACACATGGGCGGCGTCCGCGAACGCCTTGTCGGTGTCGCCGCGCCGCAGCCGGAAATCGAGCGCGATATTGGTGCCCTTGCGACCCTTGAGATGCTTGAGGTCGGCGAAGGTTCCGGCCGGCTTGAGTTCTTCGTGCACGAGGACCGCGTTGTCGGCGGCCTCGATCTCGTCGAACACGGCGGGCAGTTCTTCGTAGTCGGCGACGATCAGCGATGCCGCCTCCTCGGCGACGTGCGGATCGCGGGCCAGCACCACCGCCACTGGTTCGCCGATGTAGTGCACCTTGCCGATTGCCAGGATCGGCTGGTCGTGAAACGCCGGCCCATAATAGGGATGAGGGATGACCTTCAACACGTCCTCGGCGGTGATGACGCGGTGAACGCCCGGCAACGCTTTCGCTGCGCTGACGTCAATCGACTTGATGCGACCGTGCGCGACGGTGCTGCGGTGAATCTTGGCATGCAGCATGCCGGGCAGCCGCATCAGATGCGTATACTCGGCGCGGCCGGTGACCTTCTCGCGCGCTTCGAGGCGGGGCAGCGAGCGGCCGACCTGTCCGCCCGGCATCGTGGTCGTTGCCATGACTTAGCTCGCTCCGTTTGCAGATGGGCCGTTCAGCGCCTGGCGCACCGCGCGGCCGACATAGACGCGCAGCAGTTCGCGCTTGTAGGCGGCAGAGCCGCGGATGTCGCTGACGGTTTCGCATTCCTCGGTCGCGGCGTCGCCGGCGCGGGCGAGCAGCTTGTCGTCGACGGTGGCTCCGGCGAGCACCTTCTCGGTCGCCGGCAGCCGCATCGCCTTCTCGGTCGCGGCGCTGACCACCACCCGCACCGACTTAATCGACGGTCCGTCGGCCTCGACCGCGGCGGCGACGCCGAGCGCCGGCCAGTCGTCGGCCGAGCCGGTCGTGCATTTGAGATAGGCGGCGCGCGTTTTACCTTGGGCCGGGACCCGCAACTCAGCGATCAGCTCGTTCTTGTCCAGCACCGTTTCGTAGTAGCCGGCAAACAGGTCCTCGACCTTGATTTCCCGTTCGCCTTGCGGACCGGTCACGAGGACGCGCGCGCCGAGCGCGATCAGGACCGGCGGCAGGTCCATGTGCGGATCGCCGTGCGCGAGGTTGCCGCCGATGGTCGCCACGTTGCGCACGCGCACGTTGGACAGCCTCTGCATGGTGCGCACGATGACCGGCGCGTGGCGCGCGACCTCAGCCGAGCGCTCGACCGCTGCGAGCGGCGTCATAGCGCCGATGGCAAGCTCACCGTCCGCGGTGGCGATTTGCGCATATCGGTCATCGAGCTTGCGCAGGCTGACCAGACGCGTCGGCCGGAACACGCCGGCCTTCATCATCAGCATCAGCGCGGTGCCGCCGGCGATCGCTCGTACCGTCGGGTCGTCCGGATCGAGCAGCCGCAGGGCCTCGGGCAGCGAGGTGGGTTCGACAAGTTCGAAGGGCGTCATGCGAACGCAGGCCTTTCCGTTCCCCGCCCGGCCAGACCGGGCATCCATCGGTTCTTAGAGTTGGAGTAAATCAAGCCAGGGGTGGCCGCAACAAGCCCGCTTGCCCGAATGGCTACGATGCCGCCCCGGTACCGGCCGGCGCGAACGCCGCGCGAATGCGCTGGGTGAAGATCCGCTCCATCTCCTTGGCCTTGGAGCGCAGAACCGGCTGGCCGAGGCTCCCAAGCTTGCCGGTCAGGGCCGCGTCGATCTCATAGCTCACTCGGGTTCCGGCGCCCTCATCGGCCAACCGGGTGATCGACGTGGCGGTCAGGCGGCCAACGATGCCGAGCGGAGTCCCCTCGACCTTGGCTTCGATCTCGCGCGGCGCATCCATGCGGGTCACCTCGACGGTGACGTTGAACCGGAATTTCAGATACGCGACCTTGGTTTCGAGCACGGCGGTGTAGTGCTCGGGGTCGATTTCGTTGAGCTCCTGCACGCCCTCGACGCAGGAAGCGAAGAATCGGGCATCGCGCACCTTGGCAAACACCGCCTCACGCGGAGCGTCGATGATGAGATCGCCGGTAAACTTCATTTTGGGTCCAAGCCTTTGTGGTGGGGATCCGTGAGGTGCAGGTTCCGCGGATCGTCGTGAAGCCGGTCGCGAGGCGCCGGATACTCGCGTATGGCGGCGGCGTCGTCAAAAGGGCCATGCATTGGGTGACGCAAGTCGATGCGCGGTTGACCGCGCGCTGCCTCAGATCGGATCGCACCCCCTATACGGTATTATTTTACTATGTGTCCAGAGAAGTGGCGGGAACGAGCCCGGGCGCGCCGCGTTCTGCTCCCCAGCGAGAAGCAAGCTCATCGAAGGAACACGCATGTGGCTCTGGCTTTTCACATTGGTCACCGGTACTTCGCTCGCTCTTAGTCTTGCGGCGTTTGCGATGCAGCCCAGGGGCGGACGTACGTATCGCGGGTAAACATCTCGTATCCACGAGAAGCGAGAATGGGCGGTCGAAGGGCCGCCCATTCTGTTGATGCTGAGCCGCTCACCCAGGCCGCTCAATCGTCCTTTGCCCAAATTCCCCGGTCCTGGTGTGGTGGATTTGCCGTTCCTGCCAGCGTTGCGGCGGGTCCAGAGTGACGAGTGCCCCTTGGTTCCGCGCTGTTAACGAGCGTGCTGCAATGAGATACAAGCGTCGCAACCGGAACGCTAGTATGAGCAACCGGCAGCACGCAGTCCCCCGGGCTCGTCCCGCCCGAGAACGACCGGAGAGAGAATGTCGTCATCCTTGCTCATGACGCGGCGCTTTGCGCCGTTGTTCTGGTGCCAGTTCTTTTCGGCATTCAGCGACAATTTCCTCAAAAATGCGCTGGTCTTCCTGATCCTGTTTCATCCCGACATCGGCGGATCGCATGCCGGCGCGCTGGTCACGCTGGCGGCCGCGGTGTTCATCGCGCCCTACTTCTTTCTGTCCGCACTCGGCGGCGAACTTGCCGACCGCTTCGACAAGGCGAAGGTCGCACAGCGGATCAAGCTCGCCGAGATCGGCGTCGCGCTGATCGCCGTTCTGGGGTTCAGCCTGCATTCGATTCCCGTGCTGTTCTTTGCGCTGTTCATGTTCGGCGTCATCGCCTCGCTGTTCGGGCCGATCAAATACGGCATCCTGCCCGACCATTTGCAGCGCTCCGAACTGCCCGCCGGCAACGCCCTGGTCGAGGGCGCGACCTTCATCGCCATCCTGCTCGGCACCATCGTCGGCGGCATTGCCGCCAAGAATGGCGGCGACCCGGCCCGCTTTGCGCTGCTGATGATCGTGTTCTCGCTGATGTGCTGGGGCGCGAGCCTGTTCATCCCGCCCACCGGCCAGGCGGCGCCCCATATCAGAATCCAGCCCAACGTCCTCAAATCGACCGGCGGGCTGCTGCGGTTCCTGCGCGAGGACCCGCGCCTGTGGTGGGGCGCGATCGTCACCAGCTGGTTCTGGCTCGTTGGTGCGGTGGCACTCTCGCTGATGCCGACCCTGGTCAAGGAGGTGCTCGGCGGCAACGAACAGGTGGTGACAACCTGCCTGGCGGTCTTCTCGATTTCGATAGCGGTGGGCTCGGGCCTCGCCGCCTGGCTGGCGGCCGGGCGGATCATCCTGCTGCCTACGCTGCTCGGCGCCGTGCTGCTTGGCATTTTCGCGATCGATCTCGGCTGGTCGACCAATGCGGCGACGAAGATCGCCGGCCTCGACAGCTATCTGGCGATTTTCCAGTCCTTCCGCGGCCTGCGCTTCGCGGTCGATCTCGCAGGTCTCGCGATCGCGGGAGGTTTGTTCATCGTCCCGGTGTTCGCGGCCGTGCAGGCCTGGGCGGGCGCCGACCGCCGGGCCCGCGTGGTCGCCGGCGTCAACGTGATGAACGCCCTCTTCATGGCGTCAAGCTCGGTCCTCATCGCACTGCTGCAGACGGCCGGCCTGACGACATCGGCGCTGTTCGTGATGCTCGGCCTGGCGAGCCTCCTGGTCGCGGTAGCGATCGGCTTCACCATGCCGGCGAGCGCGGTCAGCGACGCGCTGTCGATCCTCTATCGCGCGCTGTTCCGGATCGAGGTGAAAGGAATCGACAACCTCAACAATGCCGGCCCCAACGTTATCGTCGCGCTCAACCACGTAAGCTTCCTCGACGCCGCGCTGGCGCTGTCGCTGCGGAACCGCAAACCGGTGTTCGCCATCGACATCGGCATCTCACGCAGATGGTGGGTGAGGCCGTTCGTGCGACTCACCAATGCGATCCCGCTCGACCCGCTCAAGCCGATGGGGATTCGCACCTTGATCGAGGCGGTGCGCGCCGGCAATGCGCTGATCATCTTTCCCGAGGGCCGTATCACCGTCACCGGCAGCCTGATGAAGGTGTACGACGGCGCCGCCATGGTTGCCGACAAGTCGGAAGCCGAGATCGTGCCGGTGCGCATCGAGGGCCTGGAGCAGACGCCGTTCAGCCGGCTGTCCAAGGATCAGGTCCGCCGCAAGTGGTTCCCCAAGGTCAAAGTGACGATCCTGGAGCCGGTGAAGCTCACGGTCGATCCGGAGCTCAAGGGCCGCAGGCGGCGGCAGGCCGCCGGTGCGGCGCTCTACGGCATCATGTCGGACCTCGTGTTCCGCACCACGTCGACCGACCGCACGGTGTTCCAGGCGGTCGTCGATGCCGCCCATCAGCACGGCCGCAATCGCGTCGCCATCGAGGACCCGCTCGCCGGGCCGCTGAGCTACAAGCGGCTGCTGATCGGGACGTCGGTGCTGGGCCGCAAGCTGATGCCGTTGGCGCCGGAGGGCCGCGCGGTTGGCGTCATGCTGCCGAACGCCAACGGTGCGGTGGTCACCATTCTGGCGCTGATGTCGGCGGGTCGCGTACCTGCGATGATCAATTTCACCGCCGGAGCCGCGAATATTCTATCCAGCTGCAAGGCCGCGCAGCTCGAGACGATCGTCACCTCGCGTGCCTTCGTCGAGAAGGGACGGCTGACCGCCCTGGTGGCGGCGCTCAGTCAAAGCGTCAAGATTGTTTATCTGGAAGACGTTCGCGCCGAGGTTACGTTCGCCGACAAGATCCGCGGCCTGCTCACGGCGAAGAAGCCATTGGTCCCGCGCCATCCCGACGACTGGGCCGCGATCCTGTTCACCTCGGGATCGGAGGGCGTGCCGAAGGGCGTCGTGCTCTCCCACCGCAACATGCTCGCCAACGCGGCGCAGGCGGCGGCGCGCATCGACTTCGGCTGCCAGGACAAGGTGTTCAACGTCCTGCCGGTGTTTCACTCGTTCGGGCTCACGGTCGGCGTCATGCTGCCGCTCGTTTCGGGCGTGCCGATCTTTCTCTATCCGTCGCCGCTGCACTACCGCACGGTGGCTGAGCTGATCTACGGCGTGAACGCCACCATCATGTTCGGCACCGACACGTTCCTCAACGGCTATGCGCGGGTGGCGCATCCGTATGATTTCCGCTCGCTGCGCTATGTGCTGGCGGGCGCCGAGCCGGTCAAGGAATCGACGCGCCGCACCTACATGGAAAAGTTCGGCCTGCGCATTCTCGAGGGCTATGGCGTCACCGAGACCGCGCCGGTGTTGGCGCTCAACACGCCGATGTTCAACAAATTCGGTACCGTCGGGCGTATCCTGCCTGGCATGGAGGCGCGGCTCGACAAGGTCGAGGGCGTCGAAGAAGGCGGCCGGCTCTTCGTGCGGGGGCCGAACGTGATGCTGGGCTATCTCAAGGTCGAGAATCCCGGCGTGCTCGAACCGCCGGCCGAAGGTTGGCACGACACCGGCGACATCGTCACCATCGACGAGCAGGGCTTCATCGCCATCAAGGGGCGCGCCAAGCGCTTCGCCAAGGTGGCGGGCGAGATGATCTCACTCGCCGCCGTCGAGATGCTCGCCGCCGAGCTGTGGCCGGACGTGCCGTCGGCCGTGGTGGCGGTGCCGGACCTGCGGCGCGGCGAACGGCTGATCCTGGCGACGCAGAAGAAGAATGCGAACCGCTCGGAATTCCAGGCCTTCGCCAAGGCCAGGCATGCGTCCGACCTGATGATCCCATCGGAGGTCTGGGAGGTCGAGAAACTGCCGATGCTCGGCTCCGGCAAGGTCGACAACATCAGCCTCGCGCAGTTCGTGCATGAGAGGCTCGCCGCAGCGCCGAAACCGGCCGCGATGGCGTAATCGCGCTACTCAAGGTTCGGGCTGACCGTCGTCGGCCTCATCGCCGCCGGGCGACATCAGCAGGCCGCCCGGACCCGCGGCCTCAAGCCGGCCGGCCTGCACCGGCGGCAGCGCATCCGGTGCGCCGCCATGCACCGAATAGAGCGACGGCCGGGCGCGATTGATCTGCAGATGAAAAATGTCCGGCCGGTTGTAGTGGCCGGCGAAATCGTGCCGCAGCTTCATCTGAATCGCGATCTCCAGATTGCAGTCGGCATAGAGGATGCCTTCTTCGGCCCCCATCGGTCCCGCGATCACCCGGCTGTTGGGCGCGACGATCACGCTGCCGCCGCAGCAGTCGGGATCGCGCAGGAACTTCTCGCCCTCCGGTCCGCATTTCAGCATCTCGATCATGCGCTCGTCGACGGTGCCGCAGGCGCAGATCACGAATGCCTTGCTCATCTGGGCGAATGCCTGCGCGTCGATCGTGACCCGATTGCGCAGCGGGTCGCCGCTGGTCGGGAAATGATTGGGCCAGCTCATGACGTGGATGCGCGTGCCCTCGGCGGTCAGCGCAAACACGGCGAGCGGATTGGAGTTCTCGCCGCAGATCAGCCCGCTCATCGGGCCGAACGCGGTCTGGAATGCGCCGAATGTATCGCCAAATCCGCCGGTGTGAACCAGCCGCTCGCCCACCGTCGGCATGATCTTCTGGTGCTTGCCGATCAGCGTGCCATCCGGCGCGATATAAATCTGGCTGTTGAACATTGTCCCCATGGTGTTGGGGATCTTCTCGCAGGCGCCGATCACCACATAGGCGTTGGCGTCGCGTGCCGCCGCGCACAGCGCTGCGGTCTCGGGTCCGGGAATCTCGATCGAATTCTTGAACAGTTCGGTGGCGAGCCGGTTGGCGATCGCGCCGGTCGCGGCGTGATGATGATACCAGACCGGATGCGCCGGAATGAATCCTTCGGGAAACCCGATGACGCGGGCGCCGTTGCGCCCGGCTTCACGGATCAGCCTGCAGGCCTTTTCGGTCGAGCCTTCGCGGTCGAGAAACACCGAAGCGGCCTGAACGGCGGCGACCTTGATGACAGGATAGATGTCGCCCATGCGTGCTCCGGCAGTTCGGCGGATAGGGTCTATTCGGCCGCCTGCGACTGCGGCTTGGCGCCGGTTTTGGTCCAATACTCCGGCGCCGCCTTCGACTGCTTGAGCGCTTCCATGGTCTCGAAGCCCGGCGCCATCGAGGCGTCGGTGCCGGCAAGAATCTGGTGATGCTCGATATTGAGCGTGCGCAGCCAGCGCTGCTGGCCCATGGTCAGGGCCACGAAATAGCCGATCTCGACCAGTTCGGGCTCACTGAAATGTTTATGCAGGCGCGCCCAGAACGCATCGTCGACCGGCAGGTCCCAGGTGATCGCTTCCGCGTAGGCAAGCGCCGCCTTCTGCCGTTCGTCGTAGCGGCTCGAACTCTCGAAGTTGATCAGGTCGCGATAATCGTCTTCGACGATGCCCTGCTTGGCGGCCTTGATCGAACGCTGATTGCCGCAGAATTCGCACAGCACCGAGCGCGACACATAGATGCGGCAGAGTTCCTTGATGGCGTGGTCGGCGACGCCGTTCTTGAACACGTCCCGCCAGGAATTGGCAAACGACCAGAACACCGCCGGAACGTGGGCGCGGACCGCCTGGCTCTCCGGACGCGGCGTGCCCTCCTGGGCGCAGCGATCAAACTCGGCAAGCATGGCCGGGTCCGTGACGGTGGACGGGTCGATGTAGCTGATCCGTGGGTTCGACATGGTCCGCTCCTTGATGGTTCCTCTGTGGCTAGGCGCGTCTTGTCGATCCGACGCGATCTTGGCCCTGGTCCATGGTGCCGCAGGAGGACAGGGCAATCAACTCGGCTCGCGCGATGTTGAACCGTTGACCCTCCGGATGGTGGGCCGAGCATGCGTTTGCCGAGTGGACCGAGAGCCTCACATCGGCCCATCGAACACGCGCGGTGGAGGTTGCGTCTCTTGGATCGGGTGCCGCCGTCCGCTTTACTTCGTGCGAGCGCCATGCAACCTGACGCCCATCGATCAATCCCAGCGATGGTCATGTTCGAAGCTTTCCGGAAATTCCTGTCCGACGTCACGGACGGCGCCAAACATCCCGTCCACTTCGCGGACAACGACTACCGGCTCGCCGCTGCGGCCCTGCTCGTCCATGCCGCGGCGATCGACGGCGACCTTTCGGAGGCCGAGCGCACCAAGCTTCACGCCATCGTCAAGCAACATTTCGAGCTCGACGACGCCACCACCGATGTGCTGGTTGCCGAGGCGACGGAAGCGGAAAACGACGCGGTCGATCTCTATCACTTCACCAGCCTGATCAACCGTTCGCTCGACAAGGACGGGCGGCGGCGCATCGTCGAGATGTTATGGGAGATCGCGTTCGCGGACGGCCGGGTCGGCGAATTCGAGGACAATCTGCTCTGGCGCGCCGCCGACCTTCTCGGCATTTCGGCGCACGACCGCATCGAGCTTCGGCGGCGCGTCGCGAGCCAGCGCGGAAGCGAACCGTCGTGACCGGCGAGCGACGCCCCATCACGTTGATCACCGGCGCTTCGGCCGGCATCGGCAGCGCGCTCGCGCGCGTCTATGCGGCCAACGGGCACGAACTCATGCTGGTGGCGCGGCGTGCCGATCGGCTGGCCCAACTGGCGAACGAGATCGCCGGCCGGGGGCATCGGCGGCCGATGATCGCTGCGGTCGACCTACAGGCGCGAGACGCGGTGCGCCAGATCGACCAACAGATGGCGGACCAGGGCGTCGAACCGGAAATCGTTGTCAACAATGCGGGCTTCGGCCTCCTTGGCGCTGCCGCATCGCTCGATCATGCCGAGCAACTCGCCATGATCGACCTCAATATCCGGGCGCTCACCGAGTTGTCGCTGGCATGGGTCGACGTGCTGAAGCGCCACAAGGGCGGCATTCTCAACGTCGGATCGGTCGCGGGCTTCCTGCCGGGTCCCGGCATGGCGGTCTATTACGCCACCAAGGCGTATGTGCTGTCGTTCAGCCAGGCGCTGCATTATGAGCTCAAGCCGGCAGGCGTGCGGGTGACGGTGCTGTGTCCAGGGCCGGTGCCGACGGAATTCCAGGCGCGCGCCGGCGTGAGCAGCGCGACGTTTCCGCGCTTTCTCGCGCGCTCCGCCGAACGCGTGGCGGACGAAGGCTACCGCGGCCTGCAGGCCGGCCGCGCCGTGGTCGTTCCGGGCGGCTCCAACAAGGTCGTTACGGTCCTGACCCGGCTGGTGCCGCGGCGCCTGCTGCTGGCCGCGACCGCGCAGCATCAGAAGCTCCGCCGGTAGCACTGTCGCGGCAGTAATTTCCGTGCGCCGGGCCTTCCGGTTGCGCGAGGCTTGCGGCTCGCTCATGCCGGTCCACCAGAGAGCCGCCTTGAAATCGTCGGGCATTCGCGGCTAACAATTTCGGTTGTCTGCAATTTCGGTTGGATTTGACCTGCCGCCATGTTGCAACCGATCCTGATCGTGATGCACCAGGAAACCTCGACCCCTGGACGCATTGGCCATGCGCTACGCGAGCGCGGCTTCCCGCTCGACATGCGGCGGCCCCGGTTCGGCGATCCGTTGCCGGAGACGATGGACGACCACGCGGGCGCGATCATTTTCGGCGGTCCGATGAGCGCCAACGACACCGACGATTTTGTCCGCCGTGAGATCGACTGGATCGCCGTGCCGTTGCGCGACCGCAAACCTTATCTCGGCATCTGCCTCGGCGCGCAGATGCTGGCGCATCATCTGGGCAGCCGGGTCTACAAACATCCCGACGGTCACGCCGAGGTCGGCTACTATCCGATCCGGCCGACGGAATTCGGCCGCGCGGTCTGCGACCCGTGGCCGGAGCAGGTGTATCAGTGGCACCGCGAGGGTTTCGACCTGCCGCACGGCGCCGAATTGCTGGCGGAGGGCGACAGCTTTCCGATCCAGGCCTTCCGCTACCAGACCGGCTACTCGTTGCAGTTCCACCCGGACGTGACCCACGCCATGATGTGCCGGTGGACCACGCGCGGACACGAGCGCACGCTGTTGCCGAACGCCAAACCGCGGATTGCGCATTTTGCCGACCGCGCGGTTTACGACCCGGCGGGACGCGCCTGGCTTGCGGCGTTCCTCAATCATTGGCTCGCCCAGTCGGCGACCGCCGAAGCGGTGTAATCAGCTCTGCTTCTTGTAGAAGCTGCTGACGTGCACCAGGGCCGGAAACGCGCGCATCCAGATCAGCACGACCAGCAAGATGCCGACGCCGCCGACCAGCACCGCCGGGATGGCGCCGAGCCACGCCGCCATGACGCCGGCGCGGAAATCGCCGAGCTGGTTGGAGGTGCCGGTGAACAGCGAGTTCACCGCATTGACACGGCCGCGCATGTCGTCGGGCGTCTCGATCTGCACCAGCGTGAAGCGGATCACCACGCTGACGGCATCGGACGCGCCCAGCACCGCGAGCGCCGCCATCGACAGCAGGAACGATGTCGACAGCGCGAACACGATGGTGGCGGTGCCGAACAACGCCACGCAGACGAACATGATCCGGCCGATATTCCGCGTGAGCGGCCAGTTGGCCAGCGTCATCGAGACGACGACGGCACCGATCGCGGGCGCGGCGCGCAGAAGTCCAAGGCCTTCGGGACCGGTGTGGAACACTTCGTTGGCGAAGATCGGCAGGAGCGCCGTCGTTCCGCCGAGCAGCACCGCAAACAGGTCCAGCGAGATGACGCCCAATATGATTGGGCTGTGCCGGATGTAGGAGATGCCTGCAAAGAATGCCGCGAGGTTGACGGGCGTCCGGTGGCCGCTCCGCCGCGCGAGGTAGAGGAAGGACAGCAGCCCCACCGATGCGAGGAAGAACCCGAAGCAGACCGTATAGGGAACGGCCGCCCCGAAGGTGTAGAGGACGCCGCCCAGCGCAGGTCCGCAGATCGTCGCCAGTTGCATCGTCATGGCCGACGCCGCGACCGTGCGCGGGAACAGCGCGGGCGGCACGATCGACGGCAGCAACGTCTGCTGGGTCGGCGCCTCGAAGGCGCGCGCGACGCCGAAGATAAAGACCGCCGCGAGGATCAGTTCCTTGCTGATCCAGCCGAAGATCGTGGCCAGCGCCAGCGCGGCCGCGACCAGCGCTTCGACGGCCAGACAGACCTGCAGCATGCGGCGGCGGTCGTACCGGTCGGCGATCTGGCCGGCGATCAGCATGAACAGCGCCATCGGCAGAAATTGCATCAGGCCGACGAGACCAAGGTCGAGCGCACTGCCGGTCAGCGCGTACATCTGCCAAGCCACCGCGACGCCCAACATCATGTAGCCGAGCGAGGCACAGGTGCGCGCCGCCCAATAGAGCACGAACGGGCGGTGGCGCAGGATGGAGTCCGGCACGGCGTCGGTGGGCTTCATCGGCAGAGAAGGCTTTCGACGAGACGATCTGTGCGCTGACCACAAACGGTCGTGGGTGCCCGCAGACCAGCGAGATTACATGATATCTTCCGCAGCGGCGTGGCGTTCATGGAAGCGTCACCATTGCCGGGTCACAACCATTCGGCCGCGCATCGGGACGCTTCGCCATTGTCAGGCGTTTGTGCATCGCAGTACAACACAAGCCCCAGCCCCCTTGGAGCCTCTGATGGACACCCCAGCGTCGAAGCCTCATGGGCTCATCCTGCTTTCGGTTTCGGTCATCGTTGCCGGCGTTGCGGGCTACGGCTTGGCCGCAACAGCGCAGAGCACAGCGCCGGCCAAGCCGCCGATCTGGACCGCGCCAGAAGTCGGCGCGTTGCCGAATGACGATCTCGGCCGCCTGATCCGGCGCGGGCGCGATCTCGTCACCGCAACCTATGCGCATATCGGGCCGGAAGTTGCCGATCCCGCCAAGCGCTACGCCGGCAACAATCTCGCGTGCGGCAATTGTCACTTGCACGCTGGGACGAAGATGTTCGGGCTCGCGCTCTTCGGCATTTACCGAGACTTTCCAGCCTACAGCGATCGTTTGGGCAAGGAAGCCAGCCTCGAAGACCGCCTCAACTCCTGCATGGTACGCAGTATGAACGGCCGGCCACTGCCGGACGACGCGCCCGAGATGAAGGCGCTGGTCGCCTATATCAAGTTTCTGTCGACAGGCGTGCCCGCGGGAGAAAAGCTGCCCGGCCTCGGCACCGGCCACATGCCGGAGCTCAATCGCGCCGCCGATCCGGTGCGCGGCAAGACCGTCTACACCAACGCCTGCGCGGGTTGTCATGCCGTCGATGGTCTGGGGATCCGCCGCGCTCTTCCCACCGATGCTCTCGGCTACATGATCCCGCCGCTGTGGGGGCCGGACAGCTTCAACGACGGCGCCGGCATGTCGCGGTTGATCACGGCGGCCAATTTCGTCCATCTCAACATGCCGCACGGCACCGACTATCTCAACCCGCAGCTCACGCCCGAGCAGGCCTGGGACGTCGCCGCGTACATGGTTTCGCAGCCGCGACCGCAAAAAGCCGGCCTCGACAAGGACTTTCCTAACCTGCTCGACAAGCCGGTCGACACGCCGTATGGCCCCTATGCGGACGGTTTCAGCGCACAGCAGCACAAATACGGTCCGTTCGCCCCGATCCGCGAAGCGATTGCGCGCATGAAGGCCGCACAGCCCGGCGGCCGCGCGCCAGCGCGCTGATCGGTTAGCGCCGCTTGGTCTCGATCCGGTCCCAGACCATCGCGGCCACGTCGGGGCCGCCGAGATTCTGGATGGCGCGAATCCCGGTCGGCGAGGTGACGTTGATCTCGGTAAGAAAGCCGTCGATCACATCGATGCCGACGAAGATCAGCCCGCGCTCGCGCAATGCAGGACCAAGCGTGTGGCAGATCTCACGCTCGCGTTCCGTCAGGCCGGTTTCCTTGGGCGTGCCGCCCCGCACCATGTTGGAGCGAAGGTCGTCCGGCGCCGGGACCCGGTTGACCGCGCCGGCAAACTCGCCGTCGACCAAGATGATGCGCTTGTCGCCATGCTTCACGGCCGGCAGGAACCGCTGCACCACCCACTGTTCGCGGAACGTCACCGAGAACAAGTCATACAGCGACCCGAAATTGAGGTCCTCCTGCGCGAGGCGAAACACCGCCTCGCCGCCTTTACCGTAGAGCGGCTTCATCACGATATCGCCGTGCTCGGCGCGGAACGCCTTGATCTCGGCGAGGTCGCGGGTGATCAGGGTCGGCGGCATCAGCTTGGGAAATTCCATCACGAACATCTTCTCCGGCGCGTTGCGGACCTGGCGCGGGTCGTTGACCACAAGAGTCCCGGGATGAAGACGTTCAAGCAGGTGGGTGCTGGTGATGTAGGCGAGGTCGAACGGGGGGTCCTGCCGCAGCAGGATGACGTCAAGCTCGCTGAGGTCGATGCGCCGTGGCTCGCCCAGGGTGAAGTGGTCGCCGACCTGGTCGCGAACCTGCAGGTCCTGCACGCTGGCGAACACCCTGGCATCCCGTAGCGCCAGCCGGTCGGGCGTATAGTACGAGATCGCATGCCCCCGCTTCTGCGCTTCCAACAGGAGCGCAAAGGTCGAATCGCCGCGGATGTTGATCCGCTCGATCGGGTCCATCTGGACTGCAATTTTCAGGCTCATCGACCCCCTCACACCCGGCGGCGCCGGTCGGTCAAGCACACGCGACGTTAAACATTTCCCTGCAATCTGCGCCCCCTACCGGATTTCGGAGGCAGGGGTCAAACGTGAAACTGCCGCGCATGTCCATTTCGACGAAGCTCTACGCGATCTTTTCCCTCCTCGCCACAGTAACGATCGCGGTGGCGGCGGTCGCGGCGATCAATTCCCGCCAACATGCAGACCTCACCAAGAAGTCCGAGGTGGCGTTTGCCCGCGCCCTTGACGGTGAGCGCGTCAAGGCGCTGCTCGACGCGATCGAGGGGAAATCGATCGGCATCTACGCCGCCGCCGACATGGCCGGGGCAAATACCTTCGCGACCGGCCTGATCCGGGACAACGACCGGCTTAGCGAGATCCTCGCTGAATGGCAGCAGCTCGTGAGCCCTGACGAGGCTACGCAGTTCGACGCGCTCGCGGGCCGCATCAAGCAGTATCAGGAATCGCGCCGTGAATTGGTGCGACGCGCAATGGCCGACGGCCCGGCCGCAGCTCGGGAATGGAGCGAAAGCGGCACCAACCGCGGCCTGCGCGACGACATCAACAAGCTTCTAGAGCCGTTCAATCAAGCCTACTCCCACCGCTGGAAGCGCGCCCACGCGAAGATCGACGGAGGTATTGATACCACCGCCTGGCTCCTCAGTTTCATCGTCATGTGCGCGGTCCTGCTCGCCGGCATCGGGATGATGTTGATCCGGCGGGCAGTCGCGCAGCCGCTCGAGCGGATCGCCCGGGTAACGGAATTGGTCGCATCCGGCACCACCGGAGTGGAGATTCCCTATCGCGAACGCGGCGACGAAGTCGGCGCACTGGCGCGATCGATCGCGGTGTTTCAGGACGCGATGCGGCAGAACGAGGAACTGAACAATACAGTGATCGACGACGCCCAGGCTCGGGCACGCCGCCAGGAGCAAATGTCGACCGAAATCCTCATGTTCAGCGCCGACATGGAAGCGACTCTGTCCGAGCTCGGCCGTATCTCGGACCAGATGCTGGGCGCTTCGCGGGAGTTGTCGGTCGCGGCCGATACCGCGGCTAGCCGGACCAGCGGCGCCACCACGGCGTCCTCCGAAGCATCCGAAAATGTCCGGGACATCGCGTCCGCAGCCGACGAGCTTTCCGCCTCGGTGTCTGAAATCGATCGGCAGGTCGCGCAATCGAACAGCATCGCAACCAAGGCGGTCACCGAAGCCGAGCGGACCAACGCCACCGTCAAGGAGCTCAACGAGGCTGCCGGGCGCATCGGCGACGTCGTCAAGCTCATCACCGACATTGCCGAGCAGACCAACCTCTTGGCGCTCAATGCCACGATCGAGGCGGCGCGCGCCGGCGATGCGGGCCGCGGCTTTGCGGTCGTCGCCAACGAGGTCAAGGCGCTTTCCGGCCAGACGGCGAAAGCAACGGAAGACATTCGGGCGCAGATCTCCGGCATGCAGCACGCCACCATGCGTTCGATCGAGGCGATTGGCGCAATCGAGCGCACCATCCGCGAGATCGGCGACATCAGCGGCGCGATCGCGGCCGCGGTCACCGAACAGGGCGCCGCCACACAGGAAATTGCCCGCAGCGTCGAGACCGCCGCCAAGCGCACGATCGACACCGCCGACGAGGTCGTACTGGTCGGCGAAGCAACGGCCGCGACCCGCAACAATGCGGACGCCGTCAAAATCGTCGCCGAGGACCTTGGCAGCGTCGCCGCCCGGATCCGCGGCCAGGTCGATCACTTCTTCCAGGAGCTGCGCGCGGCATAACCCACAGCTTCAACCGTTCAGGTCGAACGCCGCCGGGATGTGCTGCGGGATGCGTCCGGGCGCGACCAGCATGGCGTCGAACCGGATGTCCCGGATGTCTTTATCGCCGTAGGTGGCGAGCCAGGCCTCGGCTGCGGCAGCGATACGGGCGCGCTGTCGGCCGGTGACCGACCAGGCGGCATCATCGAGACGCTCTCGCGCCTTGACCTCCACGAACACCAGGAGGCCGCGACGACGGGCGACGATGTCGATTTCGCCGACCGGGCTTTTCCAGCGCCGCGCCAGGATACGAAATCCTTTGGCGATGAGCAGCGCTGCGGCCCGGCTTTCTGCCGAAAGCCCGGTGCGGAATGCAACCTGGCGTTCCGGATTGGGGCTGCGAGCGCCGAGCGGGGAGGCACGGGGTCGTTCAGTTGCCATCGCGCCGCTCCTTGGTGAGCGCCAGCGCCCGTTGATACACGTCGCGCCGGGGATGTCCGGTGGCGGCGGCGATCTCGGCGACGGCTTCTTTCACCGATTCCCGAGCAAGTGCGTCGCGCAGCATGGCATCGAGCGTGCCCGGATCGATTCGGCCCTCGGCCGCTGGCGGAGCGATCACGATCACGATCTCGCCGCGCGGCTCGGGCGCCTGCGCATAGCTTACCGCCAAAGCATCGAGGGTGTCGCGGCGGACCTCCTCGTACAGCTTGGTGAGTTCGCGGCAGACTGCGGCCTCGCGATCTCCCAGACCGGCCGAAAGGTCGGCCAATGCCGCAGCAAGCCGCGGGCCGGTCTCGAACAGCACCAGGCTCGCCGGAATGCGGCTGAGTTCGGCAATACGGTTGCGCCGTTGCACCTCCTTGGCGGGCAGAAATCCCTCGAAGAAGAATCGGTCGGTCGGCAGCCCAGACACCGCTAGCGCCGCCAGCACGGCCGAAGCGCCGGGCACCGCTAGTATCGGATGGCCGGTGCCGTGTGCTTCTCGCACCAGCTTGAAGCCGGGGTCGGAAATGAGCGGCGTGCCGGCATCCGAGACCAGCGCGACGGCGTCGCCGGACGCCAGCCGGGCGATCAGCTTGGGCCGGGCGTCGGCGGCGTTATGCTCGTGGTAGGGCGTCATCGGCGTCCGGATGCCGTAATGCTCAAGGAGCCGGCCGGTGATGCGGGTGTCCTCGCAGGCGATGACATCGGCCGCCGCCAGGACTTCGAGCGCCCGCACTGTGATATCGCGCAGGTTGCCGATCGGCGTCGCGACCAGATGCAGCCCGGCGGCCAGCGGTGGTGCAATGACCGACTGGCCATGCAGCGTATAGTGGTGGCGATCCGGACGGTCGCGGCTCTCCGGCCGGGCGGTTTGGTTCGGGTCGGGGCGGCGCATCGGGTCAATCTAGCCGCGAAACGGGGCACTCGTCATGGCCGGAAGAATTCGCTATCATTTTCATTCAGTTATTCTTGCCGGCGGCAAAATTGCCCGATTGTTGTTGTGAACGGGGGTAGTGGCGTTGACGGTGGTGGTGGAGACGCCGTGATGCACCGGATCTTGCAAGCGGGGACTCGCGCCCGGTGTCGCCGGGCAACGCTGTGGCTCGGCGCGCTCGCCGGCGCGTGTTTGCTGGCGGGATGCGGAGGCAGCCTCTCGTCCCTCGGCGACATGTTCGGCAGCGAGCCGAACGCGCCGGCGCAGCCCGGAACGAATATCGGCCAGGGACAGGTCAAGGTCGGGCTGATCCTGCCGCTGTCGGCCGCGGGCAATGCCGGGGTCGCGGCGCAGTCCATGCGCAACGCCGCCGAAATGGCGCTCAGCGAGTTCAACAATCCCGACATCCAGTTGCTGGTGAAAGACGACGGCGGCAGTGCACCGGGCGCGCAGCAGGCCGCGCAGCAGGCCATCGACGAGGGCGCCGAGATCATTCTCGGTCCGTTGTTCGCCCTGACGGTGGGCCCGGTCGGACAGCTGGCGCGCGCCCGCAAGATTCCGGTGATCGCGTTCTCGACCGACGCCAACGTGGCTTCCCGTGGTGTCTATCTGCTGAGTTTTCTGCCGGAGTCCGACGTCGACCGGATCGTCGGTTACGCCGCCGGCCAGGGCAAGCGCGCGTTCGCCGCGCTGGTGCCGGACAATGCCTACGGCACGGTCGCCGAGGCCGCGTTCAAACAGGCGGTGGCGCGCCGCAACAGCCGGGTCATTGCGCTGGAGCGCTATCCGCTCGACCGCAACCAGATGCAGGGGCCGGTGCGGACCTTGGCGGCGGCTGCGGCGCGGGCCGATGCGATCTTCATTCCGGATGGCGCCGACGCGGTACCGGGCGTCGTGCAGGGGCTGATTGCCAACGGCGTCGACACCAAGAAGGTGCAGTTGCTGGGCACCGGCCTGTGGGAGGATGCGCAGATCTTCGCCAACCCGCAGCTCGACGGCGCCTGGTACGCGGGCCCGGATTCGACCGGCTTCAAGGGCTTCGCGGCGCGCTACAAGGCCAAATACGGCAACGACCCGGTGCGCACCGCCTCGCTCGCCTATGACGCCGTGGCGCTGGTCGCGGCGCTGACCAAGACCCAGGGAAATCAGCGCTTTTCCGAACAGATCCTGACCAACGCGTCGGGCTTCACCGGCATCGACGGGCTGTTCCGGTTCCGCCCGGACGGCACCAGCCAGCGCGGGCTTTCGGTGATGAAGGTGACGCCAAGCGGCGGCCAGGTCATCAGCCCGCCGCCGAAGGCGTTCGGCGGGGCGAGCTGAGCCCGGTTGTTCGGCCATCTTCCGCGCTCTTCCCGCTCATCCTCGCGCCGCAGAAGATCGCTTCGCGACGCTTCCCGTCCGCTCCTGAGAGATGGTGGTCGGACACAGCAATTTCTCCGTTCGTCCCCGCGCAAGCGGGGACCAGAGTCACAAATTCCGAATGCCTTGCCCTGGGTTCCCGCTTGCGCGGGAACGAACGGGGAGCGAGTCCGATCAACCCAACGAGAGCGGCGCTAAGCGGCGAGGTCGGCGACCACCGCGTCGAGCACCGGAAAGCCCGCGAGCGTCACCCGCAGCCGGCCGTCCGTCGTGGTCTCGACCGCGCCCTCGTCGCGCAGGATCGCCACGCGCTTCGGATCGAGCGCGCGCCCGGCGAGCTTCGCGTACCGCCTGGGGTCGATGCCCTCGGACAGCCGCAGCCCCATCAGCAGGAATTCGTCGGCGCGCTCCACGTGCGACAGCACTTCGTCCGTCACCACGCCGTGGCCCGACGCCTCGACCCGCATCAGCCAGCTCTCCGGCCGCCGCTCGGTCGCGACCGCGTGGCGCTCGCCGCCGATGTCGAGCCGGCCGTGCGCGCCCGGGCCGATGCCGGCATATTCGTGCGCCCGCCAATACACGAGATTGTGCCGGCACTCGGCGCCCGGCCGCGCGTGGTTGGAGATTTCGTAGGCCGGCAGGCCGGCACCGGCGCAGACCTCCTGCGTCACGTCGTAGAACGCCCGCGCGGTATCGTCGTCGGGCGTCGCGATCTTGCCGGCCTTATGCAGCGCGAAGAACGGCGTGTCCTGCTCGATGGTGAGCTGATAAAGCGACAGGTGCTCGCCGGCCTCGGCGAGCGCGCGCTTGAGTTCCGCGGCCCAGCCGTCCGGCGTCTGGTGCGGCCGCGCATAGATCAGGTCGAACGAGAACCGCGCAAAGTTTTGCCGCGCCACCGCGACCGCATCGAGCGCCTCGCGCGCGGTGTGCAGCCGGCCCAGTTCCTTCAGCGCCGCGTCGTCGAGCGCCTGCACGCCGAGCGACACCCGGTTGACGCCGGCGGCGCGATAACCTTTGAAGCGCGCGGCCTCGACGCTGGTCGGGTTGGCTTCGAGCGAGATTTCGGCGTCTCCTGCGAGCGTCCAGTGCCGCGCGATGGCGTCGAGGATCGTCCCCACGGTGGCGGGCTGCATCAGCGACGGCGTGCCGCCGCCGAAGAAGATGCTCGAGACCGTGCGGCCCGGGACCCGCGCGGCGGTGGCGGCGATCTCGGCCTCGAACGCGCGCGCGAACCGCGCCTCGTCGATCGCGGCGTGGCGGACGTGGCTGTTGAAGTCGCAGTACGGGCACTTCGACAGGCAGAACGGCCAGTGGATGTAGACGCCGAAGGCCTGGTCCGAGTCGGTGTTCATGCGGCTGATATGGCAGCTTTGCGGGCGGGCGTCACGTGTGGGGTCAAAGCGCGGAATCGTAGCCCGGATGGAGCGCAGCGAAATCCGGGTACGCTGCGGCCACTATTGCAGACCCCGGATTACGCTGCGCTCCATCCGGGCTACGCTTGCTGACCCATCCGACGGGGCGCCAGGAGGCCTGGCCCCCTGATGACGGCATGATCGACGTGCCGAACAGTTCGCTCATCTCGAGCCGTTCTTGCCGGCGAACGGGATCGGCGGCAGGTTCGGCATCTCGGAGAGCGGCGTCATGCGCGACAGCATGATGCGGCCCGGAAGCCGCGCAAGGACGACCTCGTTCATGGCGCCGGCGAGCGCGCGGTCGATCGGGACCGCCGGCATCTGCCAGAACGCCGAGCGCGGACCTGCGCTGCTCCGCCGGGTTCGCCGGCGGGACCGCAGGCCGGTTCGTCAGCCGCCGCGTTTTGCCGATGCGCGTTCCGCGTCCGGCGTGACGTGGACCAGGGTCTGCACGCGCGGCGTGTCGACGAACTCGACGACGTGGTCCTGACCTTCCCACCGCCCGCCGTAGCGGCGGGTGAAGTTGAGGCGGCCGCGGCCGCGGTAGCGCGCCGGGTCGATCACCACACCCCAAAGCCCGAATGGCAACGCTTCGGATTCCAGATCCTCGACGTCCTGCCAGCCGTCCCATCCGAGATGCAGGGTGAAGTCGCGACGATCTTCGATCAGCAGCTTGCGGCCGGTCGCGAGGGCGGTGACCGGCGTCTCGTTGCGCCAGCGGGTGTGTCTGGACGCCGGCGGCCCGCGTCCGTAGCGCTCGCGCATGGCGTCGAGAAGCTCGACCGGCCGGCCGTCACGACGGGCAACCAGCAGCTTGAGAAACTCGGCGTGGGTCCAGACCAGCGGCATGGCGCTGCCGGACGGTCGCCCGGGAAACAGAAAGCGCTCCGGGATCGCCTTCGCGTCCCACACCTGCTCGGGCAGCAACCCGCCGGGGCTGGCGCAACGGTGCATGGTGCGCAGATACTCGATCGGGTCTTGGCCGGCCTGGAGGGCGAGATGGCCGCGCTCGCCGGTGAGGAGCGGCCAGGCGCGGCCAACGCCGTCGCCATCGTAGGGCCGGCCATCGTCGTATTCGCCGTAGCCGTCCTCGTTGTAACGGCGATAGACCGGGCCGGACGGGGTTTCGACCCTGAGCACGGTGTCGATGACCTTGATGGTGTCGAGGATCCGCGGATCGGTCGCCGCGCGCAGGCCGAGCCGCACCAGCCAGGAGAAGTCGAGCGCCACCAGAGCGCTGGCCGCAATCGTCTCGCCGTTGCGGTTGCGCAGCATCAGCCGGCCGGTCACGCCGCCGTCCTTCTCCGGCGGGGCGATCCGCACGTAGTAGCCGGCAACGCCAATCGTTGCGGCCATCGGAGTGCCGACCACATAACACCATTGCTCGATGCGCTCGTTCCAATCGTCGGCAAGGTCGAGGGCATAATCGCGCGCGGAATCGTCCAGCCAATGCGCCGCGGCGACCAGCGCCGAGATGATCACCGCCACCGAGAAGGCGCTGATTCCGGGGTTTTCCTCCCAACGATCCTGATCGCTCGACGGGCCCTGCCGGGCGATCGAGCCGACCGCGCGGCGCACCATGTCAAACACACCCGGCAGATCCGGATGGCCGCCCTCGCGCAGCTTCGCGGCGAGCAGGACCGGAAAGCCGGTCTCGTCGATCTGGATGCCGGTCCAGAACGGCTGACCGTCCGGAAAATAGTTCTGCGGCCAGTGCCCCTCCGGCAGCTGGACGGCAATCATGTGGGCGAGCATGCGCCGCGCGTCGTCGCTTTCGTTGGCCGCGAGCAAAGCGAACGCCGCCAGGCTGGCGTCACGTGGCCACACCAGATGGTAGCCGCCAAGCGTGTTGGTGCGGTTCCCCCATGGAGTGCTCATGCTGGCCACGGTGGCGCCCGGAAACATCCGGTCTTCATGGATCTTGAGCACCGTCGCCGAGATCAGCGCCTCCTCGCCGAGGTCGGCATCGGGCGCCGGCAGGTCGAGTTTGCCGCCCCAACGCTCCCAGTGCGCCAGGAACTCGGCGCGGATCGACTCGTAGCCTTGGGCCAGGGCGGAGACCGCGAGAGTCCGGGCCCCCCTGTCGCGCGGGGCGAAGCCGACGGCGATCACGCCCCGCCGATCCGTCAGTGCGGCCGACATCGCAACGTTGCCGCACGACGCCTTGGAGAAGCCGAACGTGAAGCGACCATGACGCGTGAGATCCTGCCAACCGTCGGACGCCCCCACGTAGCCGACGCTCTGATCGGTCATCGCAACGTCTGCGGTAATGCATATCGACCGGTCGACGACGGATGCATAGAGATCGCCGCCGTCGACCCAAGCCGTGTTGCCATATCCGCTCTCGCCAAGGTGCGGTGCGGCCAGAATGGCAAGGCGGTACGGGCCCTCGAGGTCATAGCGAAGCAGCAGGACGTCCCGCCTCGGGTCCGGCAGCACCTCAACGGTCAGCCGGTAGTCGTCGCCCATGTGCACGATGGTGAGCAGAGGCAGATAAGGCTTGGGCCTGGAGAGCCTGTAATGCTTGACTCGCTTGAGGTCGACCCAGCGATCCTCGCCCAGCAGGTAGAAGCCGAGATCGCGAATCTCCGGTCTGCCGGTCGACGGCCAGTAGATCTCGTTGATGATGCCATGGCCGACCGTCACCCAAATCCGGGCATTCCCGAGCGCCGTGGTGACAAAATCCTTGTCGCTGGACGCCCACGTGGGCGAACCTCCGGGCGAACCGAACGCTTCTTCACCCATTCTGCCAGCTCCTGCGAACGACCTCAGACTTGTTCGCTTGCCAGCATACGCGATCCCCGCGGATGACGCTCGCCTTCGGTCTGTGCACTACCTCACTCAGCAATGACGTCGGCGCTGGCTTGTAAACTAAGGTAGCGAAGACGCGTAACCCGCCGGCTGAGAATTCCGCGAGTCCGGAAATTCGCGTGGGTTACGGCGTTGGACTACGGACCGGCCCATCCGACGGGGTGCCAGGAAGCCCGACCCCCTGATGACGGCACGATCGAGGTGCCGAACAATTCGCTCATCATCGAACCGTTCTTGCCGGCAAACGGGATCGGCGGCAGGTTCGGCATGTCGAAGAGCGGCGTCATGCGCGACAGCATGATGCGGCCGGAAAGCTGCGGGCGGAACACCTCGTGCATGCTCCCGTCGAGCGCGCTGTAAACCGGGGCGGCCGGCACGTTCGCGGCGACCAGCCGCGCGTATTCGCGTTCGTCGGCGCGCTGCTTCTCCAGCGCCGCCTGCGCGACCTTCGGATTGACGACGAAGTCGGGGCACGGATCGGTGGGCTTGAACGCGGGCGGCTTGCCCGACTTCGCCTGCGCGTCGAACACATAGCGGCGGTCGCAGACGTCCACTTTCGGCTCAACGCGGGTGGTCTCGAAGTGATCGTTGCCGACCTTGAGCATCTGCCAGAACGCCAGGTGCGGACTGTTGCGATGCCGCGCCAGGTTCGCCGCCGTCATTCGGAATGGATAGGCCTGGACCTGGAACGACGGCCGGCCGGCGAGCGCGTCGCGGGCGAGCCCGTAGATCTCGGCGATCTGCTCGTCTGTCATCGCGAAGCAGCCGCTCGACCAGCAGTCGCCGTGGATCATCAGCAGGCTACCGTCGCGGTCGTTCGCCTTATCGAAGCTGTTGGGGTAGCCGGTGTTGATCGACAGATAGAAGCTGGAGTGCGGGTTCATCAGCTTGGGCGTGACCGTGTAGAAGCCCTCCGGCGCCTGACGGTCGCCCTCCTGGAATTTCGGCCCAAGATCGCCCGACCAGCGGCAGATCGGATAGGTCTTGAGAAGTTGGAAACGGCCGGTGACGTCCTGCTTCCAGACTTCGAGTTCCGATTCTTCCTTGAAGATGCGCATCAGGATCGGCGAGGTCTTTGCCATCTTCCTCTGCCGGAACAGCGCCAGCATTTCGGCCGGCAGTTCCTTCGTAGCTTTGGCGGGCAGTTTGGGGACCTTTTTCTCGGTGCTTTTCTCGCCGCTCTTTTCTGTGCCGGTCTGGGCCAGGCACGGAACTGGCGCCAGCGCAACGGCAACCGCCGCCGTCAGCACAAGCGCACGGAGTACCGTGGCACCGATCATCGCCGCATCCCCGCCCGTTGAAACCGTCCCGTCTCTATCCCTGCCGCCGGTGGCATTCGTAGGGCAAACGGCCCGGAACTTGAGCCTCCGCGCTACAGCGCCCGCGACGTCGTACCCTTGTAGAGGATCGGGCCGGTCGGCCGGCCGATCGGCGAGCCGCCCTCCGGTTCGAGCGTGATCTCGAACAGCTGATCGGCGCCGGTGGCCGGCAGGTTCTCGAGATTGAGCCACGTGGTCCGGGCGCGATCGATCACACCGACCGAGCGCGGGCCGACCGCGCGATCCCACAGGGTCCAGATCTGCAGCACCCTGCCCTTCGGCACCTCGATCTCCGAGATCGGAATCATCTCGACGCGGCCGTCCGCAAACGCGTTGACCACGGCGCCGGCCTGCCGGGTGGCATCGTCGATCAGGATCGCCACATAGACCGGCTTGCGGGCCGCCACGTCCTGCGCGTAGCGGAACGACACCAGCCCCAATGCGGCGAACGCCATCGTCGCGACCGCGCCGGCGATCGCGGCGGCGCGCAGCGCCGGCAGGCTGCTCCACAGTCCGCTCCAGCTGAAGCGCCGCGCGGCCGGCGGCGGCGCGGCGGAGGTAGGCGCCGCAAGGTCCTGCTCGATCCGCGACCACAGCGCGGCGCCCGGCGCGACCTCGGCGGCGGTGTCGTCGAATTCGACCAGACGCTCCCGCCAGCCTTCCACCAGCCGGGCGAAGGCCGGGTCGGAGGCGATGCGGCGTTCCGCCTCGGCGCGGACCTCGGGATCGAGCGGGTCGAGGACGTATCGGGCCGCCAGGGTGCTGTCGTCGCGATCCGGAGTCATCCCATGCACTCCTGAAGCGAGGCCATGCCACGCCGGACCCAGCTCTTGGCGGTGCCGAGCGGAATGCCGAGCCGGCCGGCGAGTTCGCCGTGGCTCAGGCCATGAACATACGACAGCACCACGGCGGCCCGGCGGCCGCCGTCGAGCTGCTGCAGGCAGCGGCGTAGCGCGCTGGTCTCCGGCAACCGCGACACCGCATCGTCGAGGTCCTGCGGCTGGCTCTCGGCGATTTCGTCGGCTTCAAACCGCCGCTCGTCGCGCAGCATGGACAGCGACTGGTTGCGGACCACCGTATAGACCCAGGTGCGGGCTGCGCCGCGTCCCGGATCGAACCCGTGCGCGCCGCGCCAGATGCGGATGAAGGCGTCATGCACGGCCTCCTCGGCCAGCTCCCGGCGGCGCAGGATGCGCACTGCGACGCCGACCATGCGGGCGGCCTCCAGATCATAGATCACGCGCAGCGCGCTGCGGTCGCCGCCGGCGCATCGCGCAATCGCGGCGGCGATCTGCGCCTCGAGCGCCTGCCGGCCTGCGAGTTCCCCGGACGGCATCCCGCCCGTCGATCGATCGTCGCCCATCGGTTCTATGGCGCCTTCCATGCGGTGCATCTCCGCGTGTTCCCAACCGCAATACTGCGGGTAGGCGGAACCTGGATGCGCCGGAGGCAAACTTTAGCGAAATGTTTTTTCCGGGTCTGCATCCAAACCGCCGCTCCGGCCGGTATCCGCTACGACCCCCCCGAGGGTCCGTCACGAGCAGGGAGACATCCAATGGAACTCAAGGCATTGCTGACCGCGTCGGTGTTCACGGTCGCGTTCGGAACCGCGGCGCACGCCGCGCAGGTCGCCGCACTGGTCGGCAACGATACGATCGCCATCGTCGACACCGACGCCAAAAAGGCGACCAAGACCATGAAGGTCACCGGCATTAACGGCGCCCTGCTGGGCATCGACGTCCGCCCGGCCGACGACATGCTCTACGGCCTCACCGCGAACGGCACGATCTACACCATCGCGATGGACGGCAAGGCGACGATGAAGTCGAAGCTCGAAACGATGCTGCCGGCCGGCGTCGTGGCGACGGTCGATTTCAACCCGGCCGCTGACCGGCTTCGCGTCATGGGCAACGACGGCACCAATCTCCGTGTCAATGTCGACGATGGCAAGGTCATCAAGGACGGCGGACTGAAGTACGCCGGCAAAGACGCCAACAAGGGCAAGACGCCCAAGGTGATCGCCGGCGCCTACACCAACTCGGTCAAGGGCACGAAGGAAACCGCGCTGTACGACATCGATGCGGCGACGGGTTCGCTGGTGAAACAGGCGCCGCCGAACGACGGCACGCTCAACACGGTCGGTGCACTGGGTCCGAAGCCGGCGCACGTCGCCTTCGACATCTGGTCGGACGGCAGCAAGAATGAAGCCTGGGCGATGGCCGACGGCCAGCTCTGGTCGGTCGATCTCGCAACCGGCAAGGCCACCGCGGCCGCCAAGATCGGCGGCGTCAACGGGACCGTGAAGGACATCGCGATCCTGCCCGCGATGTAGCGCGGCACGTCGAACCGTCGAGCACATCGGACACCGCGCTTGGCTTTTGGCGCGGTGTCCGTGTTTAAACGCTCCGGGTGACGAACCGCCACGCTACGACTTCTTCTTCCAGGTCTCGGTGCCCTTAGAGCCGCGGTCGGTGCGGCGCAGCCAGTTGCCGGAGAGCGAACCGTCGGAATTGATGCTCATCAGC
>JBFXEX010000019.1:0-61364 GCA_050179645.1 Xanthobacteraceae bacterium
GCCAACAGCAAACGCTGCTTGGCGATCAGCCCATTGCCCGCAAAAATCTGGCCGCGTAGAAATTAAACGATGGCGCCTGCTGCACCAATCTCAACAGGCACCGGGACTATCCGTGCCAGGGAACTGCGAAGGGTCTTGATGTCGATACATTACTGACTGATTTTACCGAGTGCTTGGTTAGGGCACTGCGAATACATAAAGGATAGTCTATGTTGAAAACTAAAGCAACTCCTGAACTTAGCACATCACCGAGATTAAAAAATTGCTCGGAGCAATTTTTCGATTGCTCAATCGATTTTTTCAGTCCGCCACTAATCACATCGATTGTGCTGGCATTAACTTGGGTCACCTAGCCTCTAGGCCAAATGGACAACGCCGCTCCCGACGTAATCGTTCGAATCCGACAAGGTATTCAGGAAGCCGAGTCCTTCGAAAAGCGGACTTACTATCATTATCGGCGGCTAGCTGAGGATGTTGTGGAAGCCTTGCAAACGCGGCGGCAGAACGCATTAGCCCGAGAGATAGGAAAGAGCACTACCTGGGTGTCGAGGCTGGTGGCATGGCGGAATGCAGGATGTCCTGAGCGACCGATTTTCCACTTCCCACTACCCAAGAAGCCGAAGTCGACCCGCGACGAACACCCTAGGCAATACGAAATGTCCCTCGGCGACGGCACGTATAAGCCTCCATCAGAACGGCGGAGCGGACTGGTGCGCCGACGTAGGAAGGTGGACCGCCGCGCTGCTACGTCTTCTTGAGCTTGGCCAGCTGATCGATACGATCATTAATCTTCTGGCTCGCTCTTCGGGCATCGGGACCGAACTCTTTGCGGTCCAAATAGCCGCTACCGGCAACCCCGGTCTTGATCAAAGTGCGTCCGGAAAGGATGTCACGAATCTTGTCATCGATTTTGAGCAGCGACGCCTGAGTCGCGAAAGTGTGCCGCCCGGAGTTCCCAAAATGGGACAGCACGGTCTTGACCTCGGCTGCCCGCTCGGTCTTCGACGGCAGCGTCTGGCACGGGCATGGCGTGCCGAAAATGTTTACGTAGGCGCTGTCGTCGGTCCACATCGCCCAGTAGCGGCCACCGACCCCGACGCTGAAGGCCGGCGTGATGTCGTACGACACGACCGCCTCAAGCTGCACGCCGCGACCCTTGCCGGTCTCGGGCGACTGATCGTCGGACATGCCGCGCAGCCAGTGAATATCGAGGCCGCCGAATTTGACTTACGGCAGATAGGCGATGTCGCCGGTGAGTTTCAGGCCCGGCAGCAGCGTCATCTGCCCGTTCACGCCGAGGCGCAGGCCCTGCCAGGTATTGTTCTCGGTGATGGCGAGGACGGTGTTCGGCAAGGCGGGCATGCAGTCGGAACTCGGATTCGCGATCTGGGCGCAACCGTAGCCGTCCTTGTTCTCCTTGTAGAAATTGTAACCGGCGAAGACGCCGAGCTTCTGGCCGGGTGATCGAAAGACATCGTAGCCGGCGTCGATCGTCGCGTACACGATCTTGCCCTTCACGTCGGAGATCGTGTTGGAGTAAGGGACCGTGAGGTTGAAGATCGCCCAGTCCTCGTCGTTCAGCCGACCGCGGGACAGCGCGCCAGCGCCGGCGAAGCCCTTGAGGAAAAGATTCGACGGCGCGTCGATGCGGCCGAAAACCTCGCCCGATCCGGCTTGGCTGACATAGGTGAGCCGCGAGCCCAATACGAGGGCGTTGGCGGGCGTCGTGTCGGCGCCCAGATCCTTCTGGAACCGGCCCGAGCTTAACCAATAGCGAGCACCGACCTCGACCTCCCAGCCGGCGGCGGCGACCGCAGGCGCCTTGAGGACCGGCGCCTTCGCCGCGGAGACGGCCGCCAGTCGTGGCCAGCCCGCCCAGGGGTCGGCGCCGAACCGGTAGTTCACACCCAGTTTGACCCGGTGAAGATGCTGCGTGACGCCGGCGGAATTCACCCCCGTCGTCGCATAGAGGTTTGGATCGGGCGGCGCGGTTTGCAGGAAGCTCGCCGGCGTCGGCACGCTGCTGCGGCCGAAGCCGAGATAATCGTATTCGAGCTTCACCGACCAGGCGGGCGTCAGCGCCTGCTCGATCCCGGCGCCCGCCGTGCCGCCCCACATCCAGGCGGTCGTGGCGGTCATCTGCGGCGGCAGGACGTTGTTGGTCGCGATCGTGATGTTGTCGCGGATCGCCGCGACGCCGCCCTTGAGGTAGAACAGCGTGCGTCCATCCGGACCGGTGGCATAGCCGACCCGGCCCGTGAAGGTCGCGCTCATATCCGGCCGGACACGGCAGTTCGCCGAGACGAAGAAGCCCGAGAACGCGAGGCAGGTATTGGTGCCGATCGAGTCCAGCGCGCTCACGTCGGCCTCGACGCCGAACACCCACGGCGAGCGCGGCCTCTGCCAATTGTAGCCGATCTGTCCGCCGCCGAAGAATGCTTGGGTACGGACGTTGTCGCCGTAGATCGAACCGCCGAACGGGCCGGCAAACTCGGCCTCGCCCCAGCCGGCGCCGACGTGCACGCCGAGATAGCTGCCCGCCCAGTTCCAGGCCGGAGGCGGCGCCTTGAACACCGGCGCCATGTCGGCCGCATTTGCAACGCCGACACTGCCAAGCAGCAAGACCACAACGCTGCGAGACAAAAGCCTTGTCATGTCCGCCCCCGAATCGCCCGCACCGATTCTCGCAGGCGGCTCCGAAGCAAGCATGAGCAATTCGATGCAGTGGCGGCATCTTGCCATTTTCCCGGCAACGCGTTGCAACGGCACCACAACGCTACGCGGGAGGAACTGCGGCCCGCCAAACTGGCTTGCCTTGATGCGGGGCCGCCGCGGCTGCAGGCCTCGCGTGCCTATCCTCGCCGGTCCCGGGTTTCGCCGCCCCCGTTTCCGCATGCTAAGAGGGACGAGGCCCCCGAAGCGCCGGCCTCCGCGAACGGAGTTTTGTCCATGTCCGACTGCCTGCACTGCGACATCAACGACCTCGTTCAGCAGCACATCGAACGGGCGGGCGTGGAGACAGTGGATGTCGCGGAGATCGCCGCCAAGATGACCGAGAGCCTCGCCGACCTGATCCTCTCTGCGGTGCCGGAAAACGAGCAGGCCCGGTTCCTGGCCCAGACCATCGCCTATCTGGGCGAAGCGATCCTGCAGAAATCCGAAGAGGGCGCGTCCGACACGACGCACTGACGGCAGGGAGGCCGGTTCAAGCAGGGAGACAAGACTTGCTTCGGGTCGCGCCCCATGAAATTCCGCCCACGGGTCTCGACACGGCGCATTGCACCCGCCCGCTACGCGGCATGCGCGGACGCTCGCTGCAAAAATTCCAATATCCGCGCCGACGCCGCATCCTCGGTCTGGCCCGCGACCGGCACGTCCCAGTAATCGGCGTGCGGCAGACATTCCTCGAGATAGCGCGCCGCCGAGGTGGCATGTGCGGCATCGTGCCCGGGCACGATCAACGCTGGAATGTCGAGGCGCAAAAGGTCCTCGGGCTCGGCGCCGGGCGCGGTGTCACGGTCGAACAGGCTCTTCGCCATGCCGGTGACGATCAGCTTGTAGGCGTCGGCATTCTGCTCGGCATAGGCTTCGGCGAATGCTGCATCGCGCTTGATCGTCGACGCCCATGGCCCGCCCCGTGGATCGCTGCCGAACGGCTTGCCTTCCTTGCCGACCAGTTCAACCACCGCAGCGAGCCCGTGCCGCTGCACGAAGGCCAGGTGCTCGGCAAACCGCTGGTGACTGGAGATGCGGTACTTTGCCCCGCCCACCGGCCAGAACAAGACCATGCTCAAGGTCATCTGCGGATGTGCGGCACCGAACGCCGCCACCGGCGAACAGCCCATGCAGCCACCCATGATATGCGCGCGCTTGATGCCGAGATGATCGAGCAGTCCTTTGCCCTGCGACACGTAGTGCATCCAGGTCAGACGCTCGACCCGGCCGCCGGATTGCCCGCATTCGCGCCGGTCGAACAGAATGCAAGTGAAGTGTTTTGGCAGATGGTCGAGGAGTCTAATTTTGGCGTAAATGCCGAGCTCAGACCACTTCTCGACAGTCGCGTCAAAACCGCCGGGCGCGTACATCAGGATCGGCGGACCCGAGCCCAGCGTCGCGTAGCGCGTCGAAATGTCGTCGATCATTGCAGTCGGCATGACCTTCTCTCTATAATCGCAAAACTGGCCTCCTCAAGCGGGAGAATACAAAAGTGAGATTTCCGGCCAGAGCCCTTGCAGGGCTCGTCATCCTCGCTTCATCCGTAACACTCGCATCTGCGCAGGGGACACCCCCGTCGAATTCGCAGGTCGAGATTGAGTACGTTCGGCCGCAGAAACGCGAGTATCTGCCGATCCACGACCGGCTGAAGAATCGGAAGGTCCTGGAGCAGTTGCAGCAGTTCATGTCGCCGCTGCGCTTGCCGCAGAAGCTGACGATCAAGATTGACCAGTGTGGCGCCCCGTCCCGGCCGTACAAGTCGGACGGCGTTGCCACCATCTGCTATGAAATCGTCGAGCAGATCGAGCGCGCGGCATCGGGACTCAATGGCGAGGCGCGCTCGTCGGCGATCGCAGGCGCCTTCATCCAGGCCACCATGTACCAGGTGGCGGTTGCCATCCTCGACATTCTGGACTTTCCGATCTGGGGACGCACGGGCGACGCCGCCGACCGGCTGTCGGCGTTTGTCATGCAGAATTTCGGCGAGGACCTTGCGATCCGCACTATCGTCGCGACGGCGAGGTTCTTCGAAGCCACCAGACGGACCTGGACCGGGAGCGCATTCGCCTCAGCGGATTCGCCGGAGGAACAGCGCTTTTACAACTATCTTTGTATCGCCTACGGCGGTTCCCCAATCTCGTTCCGGTTCCTGGTCGCCAGCGACAAAAACCAGCTTCCGATCCTGCCGATTCCGCGCGCCCGGCGATGCGCCGGCGAGTACGCACAGGTGCGGCAGGCCTTCAATTTGAGGATCATGCCGTACGTCGACCCTCAACTCCTCGTGTATGTCAGATCCCGAGACTGGCTGCAGCCCAACGATGTCAAGTGAACGACCCTGGGGCTTGTTTGACGGCTCGAACGATTTTGCAATCGGGAACACAACAGCGATGAAACTGGCGATCCACGTCCGAATGCTGGCATTCGCCCTTCTCGGGCTCGCCTGCCTCAGCATGCCGGCGCACGCGCAACGGGCGCCCGGCGGCCTGATCCGCTACGAGTATGTGCCGCCGATGAGCCTGCGCTATCTGCCGACCGTCGAGCGGTTGAAACAGTTCCGGCTGCTGGAGCAACTCAGCGAATTCTTCTCGCCGCTACGTTTGCCGTACAACTTCGCGCTGACCACGGCGGAGTGCGGGGCTGTGAACGCCTACTACTCGCCGGCGCAACGAAAGATCGTGCTCTGCTACGAGTTCGTCGAATCCGTCGAGCGCATGGGACCGAAGGTCGGGGAACCATCCGAGTTCTCCTACCAGGAGGTGGTCGTCGGCTCGATCGTCGGCGCCATGCTGCATGAGCTCGGCCATGCGGTCTTTGACATGAACGAAGTGCCCGTTCTTGGGCGGGAAGAAGACGCCGCCGACGCGATCGCCACGTTCATCGCCCTGCAATTTAATAAGGACGTCGCCCGTACCGTGGTGCGGGGCACCGCCTACCTGCACAAGGTGTCGTTCGCCTTCCACGCGCCGGCGTACTGGGACGAGCACGGCACCGGTCTGCAGCGCTACTACAATTCGCTCTGCATCGCCTATGGCGGCGCACCCGACCTGTTCAAGGAACTGGTGGCGAAATCCGGCATGCCGAAGAGCCGCGCTGACAACTGCGAGCGCGAATACCAGCAGGTCGAACACGCCTTCAAGAGGACACTCCTGGCCTACATCGACCCAGCGAAGATGAAGCAGGTGCAATCCAAGGCCTGGCTGACCCTGTCCCCGCAGCAGCTGACGCTTCTGCAACAGCAGCAGCGGCAGGAGGCGAAGATCTACAGCCTGTCGGTCTGCAACCTGGGCACGGTCCCCAACGTATCTGCCGCCATTCTGGTCCAGCCCATCGACAATCCGAAGCAGTGGGTGTCGCTCGGCTGGTTCAATGTCCCGAACGGCGGGTGCAATCTGATCGGCTCCTTCTCGGGAGAGCGCGCCTATCTGTATGCCGAGGGCAACAACGGCAAGATTTCCTGGCGCGCCCGCGACGACGACAAGACCGCCGCAAAGCAATGCATTCATCCCGAGAATTCGTTTGAGCTCGTTGCGACCACACGCTGTCAGCCGGGTCAGGTCGCACGGAACTTCGTCAGGATCGACCTTGAGCCGGGCTCGACCGGGTTCACGTGGCGACTCAAGTGACTCCGGGATGCCGAACCCACTCGTGTGGCGGTTCAGAAGTCCGCATCACTCTCGCGGCGAGTCTGAAATGCGGATCACACTGGATCAACAAGTGTCCTTCGGAATCGAACCGACGGACGCCAGCGTTCAAGCGAGGAGCCTTTTCATGAGATTGCTGTCCGCGATTGCCGGCTGCTGCTTGGCGGCTCTGTGCCTTTCGAGCCCCGCCCAAACGCAGCAGCAAGCGACCCAGGAATTCCAGCTCGCCTTCTGCAACATGAGCAGTTTTTCGCGAGTTCTTGTCGCCGTTGCCCATCGCCTGGACGCCCAGCGTTGGGCCGTCGAGGGCTGGTATTCGGTCCCGGACCGCGGCTGTGCGATCGCCGGCACCTTCAAGGGCAACAACGTCTACTACTATGCCTTCGGCGAAAACCGAGACGGCCGCTATGTGTTCTGGGAGGCTGCGGAGAATGACAAGACGGCGTCGGCGCAATGCGTCGATCACAACAAATTCTTCCGGCTTACCGCCGGAGTGCCGACATGCGCCAGCGGCAACGAGTTGGCGCGGTTCCGGTCGATCCGGGCCGTCCCCAACCAGTTCCGGACCACGTTCACGCTGACAGGCGGCTGAGACGGAAGTCTGGACCGCCGCCCCACCTACTTTCGGGTCGGGGCAGCAACCAATTCAGGCTCGGTTCCCTTGCTGGTCCTCGGCGCCAGAGGAATGATTTGCTGCGCTTCGGCCGGTACGCTCAATTGTTCGAAGACATATCTGACGCCGGCGTCGGACGGTCGCTCGATTCCTTGGCGCGCTGAAAACGACGATTGGTCCTCGACGGCGTTGGGCGGGACGTCGTCCGATTGGGCAATGGCGGGTGCGGCAAGGGCCAAACCGACCAATACCGTCGCAAGGGCTTTGAGGGTCATTCTCACGCTCTCTGGCATAGGGCTCGTGGCAATCTGGAAGCGATGCGGCAACCTTCCCGTGCTTTGTGGCCGCTTCGCGACATCCTAACCTGCAAACAGCAGACACGCAGTCGCATCTGCCGGCTCATCCTTTGATCTGTCGGCCCGCACGCACGTCGCCAATCAGCGCCGTGAAAGCAGCGAGGCTCGCCCGCGCCGTATTGGTATAGGTTTCGGTCGCAGAGTCGATCCATTTTTCGCCATAGCCGATCGCGGTGTGCGCAAGCCGCACCCGGCCGTCGAGCCACGGCCCACCGCCGAAGCCGCCGATCACGGGAATTTGCACTGCGCTCACCACCGCGGCGCCGGCGACCGGGCCGGAATTGGTGAAGTCGAGCAGCGAGGCGCCGGCTTCCTCCAGGCGCTTGGCCTCCTCGACCAGCTTCGCGGTCATCTCGGCGGTGGCCTGCGCGCCAGGGGCGTTCTGCGCGCTGTAAGGAATGCCATAGCGCATGGCGGTCTGCGGCGTGAGCCCGAACTGCGCGAACACCGGGATGCCGGCGCGCACCAGCGCGCGCACCGCGTCCGGAAACTCCGACGCGCCGTCGAGCTTGACGATGTCGGCGCCGCCTTCCTTGACCAGCCGAATCGCGGCGCGCAGCGCGCTGTCGGTGCCCTCCTGCAACGGACCGAACGGAAAATCGCAACTGACCAGCGCGCGCGACAAGCCGCGACGCACCGCCTTGCAGACCACGAGCATCTCGTCCAGCGTGACTTCGAGCGGGTTGTCATGGCCCCACAGGTTGACGCCGACGGAGTCGCCGACCGAGACGAAATCGACGCCGGCGCGATCGGCGATGCGCGCGATCTGATAATCCCACGCAACCACCCCGGCACACTTGCGCCCCTCGCGCTTCATCTGCAGCAACGCAGGCAGCGTGACCTTGTCCGCCATGATCTCTCGGTCTCCCAACAAATGGCCCACGATGCACTATTCGGAAAGCAACCGTGCTCTGCGATTTTGGCGACAGACAAACAGCATAGCCGGCGCGCCGAAACAAGTTCGTCCGCCACCAAAGGCGGAGCCCGCGCCGACGTCGCCAGCAATCCGGCCACGGCGCAATATGTCAGCTCCGGATTGGTGCACCGATGATGCTCTTACAATCGTCTTCAGTTATTCTCGACCGGCGTCAACGAGACCGCGGCTGAAAGCAGCGGCTACGACAAGGAATTGGTGATGCTGTCGATCAGCCCCGTAAGAAATGTGATTCTCCTCGGAGCATCCGACTCCTTTCCTGCGTTCAGAACGTTGTGCGAGGCACATGGCGTCAAGTGCGTCGTGATCACATCGCCGGACCAACAGCGGACAATGCAAATATCGGCCGACATCGTCACCGAGGATATATCGTCCCCCGATTGCGCCGATAAGCTCTCCGGTTTGTTGCTTGATGGCGAGATGGTCGCCCTTTCATTCGGCGCCAGGTGGATCCTGAAACAGGACGTCCGCGAGCGTTTGTTTCGCGGACTCGTCCTGAACGCGCATGGAACCCGGCTGCCAAATGACCGCGGCGGCGGCGGCTTCAGTTGGCGTATCATGCGCGGTGACCGGATCGGCAACCTCGTCCTGCACCAGATCGACGACGGCATCGACACCGGCCCCATCGTCCTCAGCGAGGAATACATCGTTCCCCGACACATCCAGACCCCTGCCGAGCACGAGAGATATTACCTGCAGAAGCTTGGCGACTTCATCTGTGGCTTTCTCAGGCGAGTCTTTTCGGAGCGCTGCGATTTCAATGTTGCTCGGCAGTTGAGCCATAACTCCAGCTATTATCCGCGGCTTCATACTCCGACGCACGGCTGGATCGATTGGGCGTGGTCGCCGTCGGACATCGACAAATTCATTCTATCGTTCGATTCGCCGTACCCCGGCGCAAGGACACTGTGGAAGGACAAGACGGTCGTCTTGAGAGACTGCCAGCTTCATGTCGGCGAAATCGGTCACCATCCGTTTCAGACAGGGCTGGTCATCCGAAACAACCGGAGATGGCTCGTTGTTGCCCTTGGGGGAGAGCACTGCCTCCTGGTGTCCGATGTTCGCGACGAGGCCGGCGACGATCTCATGCCTCAAATCAAGGAGGGCGATCGTCTGTTCACGCCGCAAGCCGTGCTGGATCGGGCTATGACGACCCGCGTCCAATTCACGTCAACCGGTTTGAAACAGCAGGTTCAGGCCATCGGCGCCGGAACACAAACAACAGGCGAGAAATGAACTCAAGTGAGGATTGCATCGGCATCGGCCGCGCAAGCCACGATACGGCGGCAACTCAGGGCTTGAGAAATATCGTGCTGTACCGCATGAGATAATCGCGGCGACCCGGGCTGAGCGGCTCCAGTGACCAATAGTACCAGGGCCACGCCGAGCGGCGCATATCGTCTGCGTCGTGAATCGCCGCAATGTTCCAGTCGAGGGGGACGAGATCGTGCCGGGCCACCAGGCCGGTTTTGGTGTCGAGATCCATGCCGCCGAGAAACAGCGCACCGCCGGACCTTGCAGCCGCAACCAGCCCTGAGAGTGCGGTTGCCGTCGATGCATCATTCATATGAATCATGAAGTTTTGCCCGAGCACTAGATCGTAATTCCTGAATTTCCGAAACTCCGCGGACAGTACGTCGCCATACCCAAAGCTCACACGCTGGCGAATGTCCGGCACCACCGTCCACGTGCCATCCGAGCGTTCGAACAAGCTCAGTTCGATCTGCTTTGCGACATCGTCTCCGGCGGAGCCGAGGCCATGTTCGGACGTGTAGCGCGCGGCCCCGGCGATGCTCAGCGCCTCGCACGAGATATCGACGGCATCGATCTGCCATTTCAGCTCGGGAAAACGCAGGGCCAGGAACCCGGCCAGCGAATAGGCCTCACAACCGTAGCTGCAACCCGCAACCAGAACCGACAGGATTCCGTTTTGCGTCAGGTTCGACAGCGGTCCCTCGAGCGCCGCAAGCTGCTGCAAATTGCGGAAGAACTTCGTCGTCGTCGACTGGGTCGGCGGTTGATGCCGCCGCCGCCAATCGTAGATATACGTTCCGGCCCAGCGCGCCGGAGCGAAGTCGAATATCTGCCGGTTCAACTGTTTGAAGGACGTCATGCGCACCGAGCTTTGCGATGGACGATTTCGATTGTCATCGGGCCGACGCATGCGGCTCGACGGACCTCGCAGCGCTCCCGTCCAGCCGCATCAAGTGATCGCGCAGGGCCTCGTAAAAGCGCCTCATGTTGCCACGCCGCAGCATCGGTTCTCCCGGATAGAACGGCGATACGAACAGAAACGGATATCGGACGCTCAATAGCGTCGCGATACGCTCGATCACCGTGGCCTCAGGAATCGGCCTGTCGATCCGCGCGGCGATTTCATCTCGCAGCGACCCATTGGCATTGCCGCATCCCAGCGCCCAGTGGCTGATACCGGGGCCGAGCGCCAGCGCCGGCCGCCCGAGCAAAAACGCTTCGAACGACGCTGTTCCGGTCACCGCGCAAGTCAGCGATGCCCGGCGAATGATCTCGCGGGAGTTGATCGTGTACTTGGCGACAAGCAGCCCCGGGAGACGCCTCAGGCGGCGGACGAAATCGAACGATCGAAAACCTATTCCGGCCCAGTGTTCCTTGACGACGAGAGCGCAGTCCGGCGGCATGGCGAGACGGAGCGCGTCGATTGCCCGCAGTTGATCGACATAGTACGGTGCCGGAGTATTGATCGAGGCTTCCGGCGTAACCTGCAACGGGTAATAGATGAACCGCTTCGGCAGCGCCTCGAGTTCGCCGATGTCAAACTCGCGGGCGGCACGAGATGTCCTCAGGCCCCACCACTTATCTCTCAGACCCGGAAGATTGTTCAGCACCGATGCGCGGAGTTGATCCGGCACGAACAGGTCGGGGCGTTCGGCGGCCTTGCGAAACACGCCGGAGAGCCGCCCCGGCAGCGACGGCACCTGGGCGTGCATGATCTCGTCGTCGCCGTCGATCGGCGTGAAGGACTGTGCCGGCGTCGGCGAGCGACGATACTGTTCGATGAATTCGGCTGCCTTCCGACGCAGATCGTCCCGCGGTGCCGCGTGAGCGGGCAGAGCGGCGTGCGCATCGGCGGCAAAGTACGAGCCGGTCAACGAGCGACAATCGGTCAGCACCATCGCCCACAGTCCAAGTTGCCGCGCGGTCGCCACCGCGATCTTTCCCTCGGCGCCTTCGATCTGCGGGGCCATCAGATGCGTGGCGCCGCGCTCCTGCAGGAAGCGCTTGTAGAGCAGGTGATAGTCGATGCCCCGCGCAAACCGCCAGCGTCCGGCGGTTCGGCCGGGCCGCTTGTCGGCCCCCAAATCCTCGGCGAGGCTGCCCGGATATTCGGCGAGCAGACTGAGATCTCCGCCGACCGGAACGCGCGGCAGCGCCTGATAGACGTCCAGAATCTCGCGGTCCGGCAGCAGCGAGCGCGCAAGCGCGCGATGCTCGGGATTCGGCAGGATCATGCACCAATCGATCGGCGCATTGTCCTTGGCGGCGATCTCGATCAGGTGCTTGAAGATGATCGGCGAGGCGCCGAATCCGTGTAACGCGATCTTGTACTTCAAGCTTCACCCGTTCGCAGCACGTTCAAACTCACCGGCACATTTTACCGCGACGACCTGCTCAATGACGGCGATCAGATCGCGCCGGATCTTGTCGACCTGGAATTCTGCACGTACGGCGTCGTCGCCCCAGTCTTCTCGTCCTGCCGCCGACCGCCGTCGGTGCACAAGGCGCAACGCTTGCCGCAATCCTTTGGCGACCTCGGACGGCTGTCGCGGGTCGGCGACATCGGCACCAATGCGCGCCAGGAGCCGCGCGGAGGTACCCGGAGGAACGATGCCGAAGACGGGCGTGCCCGACCCGAGGTATTCGATCAGCTTGCTCGGCAGGAATACGCTCAGATCGTCCGGACCGTCGATGACCAGGAGCAGGTCCGCATCCGACATGAGCTGCAACGACCGTGAGTAAGGCACGGTGTCAATCAGTTGGACGAGGGCCGCCGGCAATACGCGCAGCGCGGCATGCTCTCGCATTCGCTGCGGCATCTGCCCAATGAGTTCGACACGGACGCCCTCCAGCAACGCGGGCTCGTCCATGAGGATCGTATGCAAGCCGCGGAACAGCGGCACCGGGGATCGATGGCCGTAGAAATTTCCGAGATACCGCACAACAGGTCCGTGGCCATCCGGTGACGAGGCCGGATAAAGCGCCGGGTCGAAGCTGTGCGGCAGGACTCGCGCCTTGCGCCGCCACGGCGGCGGATACTTTCCCATCACCAGGTCAAGCGTTTCGACCGACGTGAAGATCAACCGGTCGGCTGCTGCGATCACGCTGCGCTCAAGGCCCCGGTTGACCAGGTTCGACAGGACGTTGTGGCGGTGGAAGGCATTGTCCAGCCACGGATCGCTGAAATGCGCCACCCAGGGCACATCGAGTTTTCGCTTCAGGCGAATACCGAGAAGGTGGTCCGACATCGGCACGCCGAAGGTCAACAGGACGTCGGGACGGAATTGTCGCGCAGCCAGCTCGTCAGTGACGGCTCGCTCGGCGCGCGGCACCCAATTTCGGAACTCGTCGGGAATTCGCGCATAGAACGGCAGCAGGCGCCGGGCCAATGTCGCCGCTTGTCCGGTGAGCAGCGGCCGGAACGGCACGTCGAGACAGAACGCAAACCGGCGGGCGAAATCGGCGTAGCTGTCGAGCCCCTCTCCCAGTTCCGTCGCCTGCCCGCGAACCACGCCCATCTCGACCGGCAGATCGGTCAGCAACCTGCCGATCTGGATGGACTGCGGATAGAGCGCCGGCGGCAGGAAATAGGAGACTGCCAGGACCCGCAATTGAGCATCCGAAGGCGAGCGGGTCATCAGCATTTTCGCCGAGCGAGGATCGCGTCGACCACGCGTTCGGAGGCCCGACCGTCGCCGTAGACGTCGTGGCCCTTGCTCTGCGGCGGCCAGGCGCCGGTCAGGGCTTCGGTGGCAAACCCCAGGATGCGGTCATGATTGGCTCCCGCAAGGCGCACCAGTCCGGTCCCGACTCCCTCGGCGCGCTCGGTGACGTCGCGCATCACGATCACGCGGATGCCGAGGCTCGGCGCCTCTTCCTGCACGCCGCCCGAATCACTGAGGATCAGTTCGGCGCGCGACATCAGTAAGACAAACGGCAGGTATTCGAGCGGTTCGATCAGATGCACGTTGCCATAGCGCCCCGGTCCAAGTTCGCCGAAAACGGTGTCGCGCACCGCCGGATTGGGATGCACCGGATAGACAAACTGCCGGTCGGGAAACTGCTGCGCCAGCGTCGCGATGGCCTGGCAGATCGCCAGCATGCCGGCGCCCAAGCTCTCACGGCGATGCGCAGTGACGAGCACGATCCGCACGCCGCTACCGTCCTGAAGGCAAGGCACTCCCGTGGCGGCGAGCATTTCCTGGGCGCGACCGCGCAGGCCCGCATCTTCACCCAGCCGGCGGACCAGCCACTTCAGCGCGTCGATCCCGGTATTGCCCGACACCACGATGTCGGCCGGATCGACATTCTCGCGGCGGAGATTGTCCGCATTGGAATCGACCGGCGCAAAATGCAGCCGCGCAATCCGCGTGATCAGGCTGCGATTGACCTCCTCGGGCCAGGGCGAATAGATATCCCCCGTGCGCAGGCCGGCTTCGACGTGCGCGACCGGGATTTTCTGATAGAACGCGGCGAGCGCGCTCGCAAACGCCGTCGTGGTGTCGCCCTGCACCAGGAGCCAATCGGGTCGATGGTTCGAGAGTTCCCGCTGCATCGCCTGAAGCACCGAGCCCGTCAGGTCGGTCAGGCTCTGCCGCGGCGCCATCACGCCGAGATCGGCATCCGCCGCGATTCCGAACAGCGCAAGAATATCCTCACAGAGATCGCCGTGCTGCCCGGTGTTGTAGACTTTGACCGCAAGCTCAGGCCGGAGGCGCGCCGCGAGCACGACCGGCGCGAGCTTAATTGCCTCGGGCCGAGTGCCGAGCACGATGGCGATCTGCGTGGGAATATCGTGGGACACATTACCGCCGAAGGCTTCTCAGGACATCAGGACTGGCGCGCGTCCGCGCGGTCGCGCCGCCATCCGGTGCGCGGTCGCGCCCTATGACGCTGCAGCGCCGAACCGGCGTCCTGCTTTCGGGATACTATGGCTGCGGCAATCTCGGCGACGATCTGCTGCTGACGGTCGCGGTCGAAGGGCTGCGGCCGACCCTGCCCGACGCACGCTTTCTGCTGCGCGATCATGGCGTGAACCTGCCGGAGTTGGGCCCAGATGTGATCCCCACCGGGATCGATGCCATTCTCGACGATCGGACGCATTCGCGGGCCTACCGCCTGACCCTCTTCACCCGGCGCGTGTCGAGCCTGCTGCGCCAGTGCGGCTGGCTCATCTACGGCGGCGGCACGGTCTTTCACCGGAGCGGCGGGCTCGCCTCGCTGACGTTGCAGTGGCTGATCTGCCGCCTCGCGCGGTTGCTGGGCGTTCGGGTAGCGGCCCTGGGTGTCGGTATCAACGATCTGGCGGCGGGGCCGGGACGGTGGCTGCTGCACGACATCATCAAACGCTGCGAGTTGTTCCTGGTCCGCGACGAAGCGGCGCTGGAGCAGTGCGCCGGCACCAAGGCCCGCCTCACCGGCGACCTCGTCTTCGCATGGCGGTCGCTGCGGATCGCCGATACGCACAGGCCTCCCGGTCCATCGGTTGGCATCGCCCTGACCGTCTCGCCGATGGCGAGCCACGCCACCGTGTCGGCACTTGCGGAGGCGGTCCGGCGTTGGCAAGAGCGCGGTCATCGCGTCGTCTTCCTGGTCTTTCAGCGTAACGCAACGATGACGGACGACGCGACGGTGTTCGCCGCGATCAATCGTGAGCTTCCCGGCACCCGCGCTCCGGTCGAAATCCGCGACCTCGCCGCGGACGCGTCCATGATTGTCGACGCCTTCGCCGACATCGACGTCGTTTGCGGCATGCGCTTCCACAGCCTCGTGCTTTCCGCCATGCTCGAACGGCCGTTCGTCGGCATCGCGCACGACCACAAGATCAGTGAAATCTGCCGGCAGTTCGGCATGCCGTGCCGCAACGTCGCAACGCTCGACGGCGATGATCTCGCCCGGCTTGCCGAGGACACCCGCCGTATGGTGCCGGACGCAAGCGTCCTCGGCCGCAGCCGCGAACTGGCGGAAGACAACTTCACGGCGTTCGCGGCGCTGGCGCCATGACACGACCAGCCACCACCGAGCAAGCTCTGAGCCGAACGCCTGGAATTCCGCGCTATTCGCAAACACTTCACGCATCTTCGGTGCCTAAGGCATCGACAACCCGATGATCCGGCGCAGCCGGTCACGCATGACGAAATAGGCGGCCGCGACGATCGTCCAGTAAAGTCCGCCGCCGACGATCAACGAAAGTAGTCCCTTGTCGCGCCCGGCAATCCCGATCGAAATCGCGAGCGCCGCAAGCGCGATCGCGGCGGCCAGCGCTCCATTGCTCAGAACCGCACGCCAATCGAGAATGATGCCGCAGCGGCGCACCAGGAACGCGACGAACACCGTCAGTACTACGCTGTTGCCCACCGTGGCCAAGGCGATGCCATAGACATCGAGGCCGAGACGAAACACCAGCAGGTATTGCAGCGACGCCGTCCCCACTAGCGAGACCAGGTAGAGCAGATGGCTGTACGCGATCCGGTCCATGATCTGGAACAGCCGCGCCATCGGCGCCAGCAGGGACGAGGAGAGCAGCGATATCGCCATGATCTGCAGCACCGCCGCCGTCAGCATGGTGTCTGTGGCGCTGAACTTACCACGCTCGAACAGCACCTGAACGATCGGCTCCGCGAACGCGATGGCGAAGCAGGTAAAGGGCACGCTGATCAGCACGATGCCGCTCAACATGCGGGCGAGCCGCTCGCTGCGGCCCAGCTCGGTTGCGAGCGGAACCACGTAGATCTCGCGGAAGGTCATCAGGCTGGACAGGCTGTTGACGAGCAGTCCGCCATAGCCGAGCGCCGAAATGCCGCCGCCGACGAGGAATGACTGGAAGTAGCGGTCGACCAGTCCGGACAGGCTGCCCATCTGGTTGGCGAGATACTGATTTCCCATGGCCAGCGACAGATTCTTGGTCCCCTCCCCGGCGCCGGCCCGAACGACGCCGCGACAGGCGAGCAACCCGAGCAGGCCGCAGGCATAGCCTGCCGCATAAGCCAGAGGCAGATCGAAGATCGAATCGTGCCAGATCAGCAGGACCGCGATCGACACCGCCATGGTCGCAAGCTCGGCGATGAAAACATAGTGAAACCGCCAGAGCGCCTTCAAGTGCGCGGTGATTGCGTAGTAGGGCAGAATGACGATGGCCCACGGCAAAAAGTAGAACGCGAGCTGGTGCACCAGATCTCGTTCCTGCGGCGAGAACCCGGCCGCAACGATCGGCATCACCAGATACAGAAGACCAATCAGTACGCCGGCAAATGCCACGCCCGCCAGAGCCGACTGCCACAGCAGCCGGTTGCTCGCTCGCCAGAACGTCGCCTCGCCGTCACGCTGACGAGTCTGCACAAGCCGGGCGACCGCCACGGAGTCGAATACGGAGGACAGGTTGAACACGAACATCGTCGCGACGGCGAACACCACCAGATAGGCATCAAACTCGCGCGACAGTCCATAGATCGCGGCAATGAGGGCCTGGCGGCCGAGGCCCACAAACTGCTGCAGGATCGAGAAACCGACGGTCGATGCAATGTGATGGATGAACTGCAGTCGCATCCGCAGCTAGACCAATTCCGCCCATCGCAACAGACAACGGCCATCGGCTTCGAGGTGCAGAAATGGCAAGGTCCCTGAATAGCCGGCAAGGTCGAATTCAACGACGCTCGACGCCGGACCGATGCTGCGCGTCGCGCCGGCCAAGCGGACGGAGCCATTTCCCGAGATGCCAAGACGCAACGCACGCGGATTCGAATGAGCCAGCGCGAGTGTGAAACTGCCGGCCACGGTCCAGGCATCGCCGGCGGGCTGCATCAGATCAAAACCGTCGTAGAAATACGGCGCGTCATGTTCGTTGTCTGCGTCAATCCGCGACTTGGGGGCGAACTCCAGCCGCTTGCGCACGGCGCGCGCCGGACTGCCTGCCGCAACCTGATACGGCGGCAGATCGCCGGTCACGACGGAATTGGCGCCGATCACACAGCCGCGCCCGACGGTCACGCCCGGGGTGATCACCACGTTAATGCCGAACCAGCAGTCGGCATGAATGCGGATCGGCCGCTGCGTCGCCGGCGCAAGCGTTTCCTGCTCCTGGATTGGACGGTGTGGAAAAGCATCGAACACGTGGGTGCCGGACGACACGAAGGCATTGGGCGCGAAAATGCAGCGCTGACCGATGCTGACGTCGCCGTAGACGCGGCAGCCATCCTGGATGGTCGTCGCCGCCCCGATATCGATACGCGTGCCTGCGGACGGCACGAGATGGACGCTGCGGCTGAGTGTGACACCGTCCCCGATCGTAAGCGTGCCCGCCGGCGGCAATTCGATCCGCGTGCCCTCGCCGATCCGCACACCCGAACCGAACGTGAAGCTCCCCGGACCGTCAATCTCCACCCGCAGCCCGCAATGCAGACCGGGATAGCGCAGCCGGTTCGACACCCACCCGGCCAAAGGCAGCAGCCGGAACAGGTGCTGAACCCTCATGGCTCCGCGCTGAGGTAGTACTTGCGCGCAATCGACGCGATCCCGGGGTGCATGCCCGGCACCGCTAGCGGCTCGACCTTGCGCGCGAGTTCCTGGTCGGTCGGCGTTTCGATGGCCGAGAATTCAAACTGCATCATGATCCGGTAGTCGCGTTCGATGGTGCTGCCGCGGTGAAAACCGGCGGTGTCTTCGGCCAGCACCATTCCTGCGGACCCGCGCATCACGGTTTCCTTGTCGCGGCCGTAGGACGCGAGCAACGGTCCCTCGTCGTACAGCGTGGCGCGCGCAAACGCCGCCGGCTTGCTGCGAGTATGCGACCCGGCAATGAAGTAGTGCGCACCGGTTCCGACCTCCACATCGGTGATGAAGATGAAGAACTTGAGGAAGCCCGGCCCGTCGTTGTCGTAGTGATAGCGGTAGGCGCCGTAGTCGCCGTCGTAGGGCGCGTCGAGGAACAGCGAAATATGCGCCAGCGTCGGCCGGCAGCCGAGATACTCCTGCGCGATCTGACAATAGGGCCCGTCGGCGATGAGACGCTGGATAGCCGGCACGCGGACCAGATCGTGCATCCACCACGAGAACCGCGGCTCGCCTTGCGGAATGGCATCGCGCGCAAGGTCGACGCGTTTATGCATATGCCCGGCGAAGGCCGGTGTCGTGAATGCAAAGTCGGTGATGGCCTCGATGTCGGCCGGGGTCAGACCCTTGGGCAGGATGTTGTAGCCGTCCTGCCGCAACCGCTCGACCACGCGCGACACTTCGGACGGATCAAGCTGCTTGGAGGCCGGCAGTTCGACCTTCGGCCGGATAACGGGCGCGAGCCGCATATAGGCATTGTCGAAGGCGCCGTTGGTGCGCTCGTGCAACAGTTGCGTGAGACGGTACCAGGCGAGGTCGAACCGGCGATGGCGGATGGGCTCGGCGATGAAATTCTCGACCGCTGACGTCATGTCGATCTGCTCCGCATTGTTTAGAACTGGCCGAGTTTGCTCGCCAGGATACCACTTTCGACGGTAAGGCACGGAATTCCGGCGATCATCGGAAAGGCATGGCCGTCGTCCGGACAGAACCAGCAGTGCTCGCGGGGAACGAGCGCGCGGCCGCTGATCGGCGAGACGTAGGCCGGCACCGAGTCCGGCCGGCTGCCATGCTTGTCCACCACGATCAGCGCCGCCGGGTTGAGCGGATTGGCGTTGAGCGGCCAGGGCTCGATCCGGGCGGCCGGATGCCCGAGCCGTTCGAGCGCTGCCGGAAGAGCGCGGACGTAGCCCAGGCGCTCCATGCGGGCACGGCCTTCGGCGGAGGACAGTTCGAAGCTCGGCTCGATCAGCACGAGGTGGCGGCGCGCGACCCGCAGAAGCTCGCGCAGGATCACATCCTCCCGGCCGCGGTTCGGCTCGACCGCGTGGATCGTCATCACCACGTCGACCGAGTCCGAGGCGAGCGGAATGCGATCGAGCGCGGCGGTGAACAGCGCAACTTCCCGCTGTTGCTCCTCGGCGAGATACTGCCTTGCGTAAAGGAGTCGCGACAGCGAGAGATCGAAGCCGAGCACGTGATCCGGCCGCGCCGTCATGTGGCGCAGCACCGGCGCCAGCGAGGTGGCTTCGCCGGTCCCGGCATCCAGCAGGCTCAAGGGATCAAGCGCATCGAGCACGGCGGCGAGCCGCCGGCCGAACTCGTCCTTGAACCGGCGGCGCGTCTCGTCCTTGAGCTCGGCGACATAGCTGCCCGCCTGTGCGTCGTAGGAATAGAGGATTGCAGTCTCCGAGTTGGTCGCCGCACCTTCGCGCGCCGCGATCCACTCAATGATGTTCTGACCGCGCTCGAACAGTGCGCGGATTTCGCCGGCGTCGTACTTGTTCATGACGCCGCCCGCACCGAGAATACCGGCCGGATCACCTGATTGCCGAGCCGGCGGTCGATATCGCCACGGTCGAGCGCCTCGCGCAGCACGCCAAGCGCATGCTCGTAGGCGGCGAGCACCCGCGCGATGTCCGCGGGCGTATGCGCGAAGCAGAGATTGTGGCTGGCATTGATCAGGACGCCGGCCGCGATGAGCTCACGAAGCAGAAGAGTCTTGATCGCCTCCTTCGAGGCCTTGGCGTGATCGCGGTAGGTCAGGATCGTCCAGGGCGGGGCGCCGACGAGCTTGACGACTTCGTCAAGCCCGGCCGCGGCGATTTTCGCCCGCACTGCGCCCATCAACGCGCCGCCGGTCTGCCAGAGCCAGCCAGTGACGTCCTCGCGCTCCATCTTGTCGATGGTGGCGATGGCGGCGGCGATCGACAACACCTCGCCGCCGAACGTGCCGGAGAAAAAGATGTCTTCCATCAGCCGCATGATGTCTGCACGTCCGACCACAGCGGCAATCGGCATGCCGTTGCCCATCGCCTTGCCAAAACACGCGAGGTCGGGCGTCACGCCGTAGCGCGCCTGCGCACCACCCAGCGACCAGCGGAAGCCGGTAATGATCTCGTCGAAGATCACCAGCGCACCGTGGCGATGCGCAAGCTCGATCAGGCCGTGCAGATATCCTTGTGGCGGTTCGGTCGCGCCAGCCGGCTCCAGGATCATGGCGGCGAATTCGCCGGGATGCTGGCGGAACAACGCATCGGTCGCCGCAAGGTCGCCGTACGGCACCATGTGCGACAGCGCCGAGACGCTCGCCGGGACGCCGAGGTTGCGCGTGGTCGCGCCGATGTACCAGTCTTGCCAGCCGTGGTAGCCGCACAGCATCAGCCGGTCGCGCCGCGTCGCGGCGCGGGCGAGCCGCACCGCGGCGGACGTGGCATCGGTGCCGTTCTTGCCAAAGCGCACCATCTCGGCACACGGGATGTGCCTGATCAGCCGTTCGGCCAGTTCGGCCTCGGCTTCGGTCGCGAGGCTGAAGCTGATGCCGCGTGTGAGCTGGCGGCGGATCGCAAGATCGACGTCGGGATCGCGGTAACCGAGCACGTTCGGCAGCAGCGCGCTGATCAGATCGACATATTCGTTACCGTCGGCGTCGTAGACCCTGCCGCCATCGCCGTGGGTGACGAACAGCGGCGCGGCGCCGGGCGGCAGCTGGATGCGGCTCTTCGAGAAGGTCTGCGCGCCCAGCGGGATCACGCGCTCGGCCCGCGCCAGCAATTGCTGGGAGCGATCGAACTTGCGTCCAGTGTCGAGCGGCTCCCGCGCCAGCGCCATCGCGAAGCCGGCGTTACGCGTCTCGCGGCGGTTGAGGTCGCGCAACTGTGGTTCGCGGTCGAGCGCCGCGAGCACGTCGAGATGCGACGGCGGGCGGTCGGCCGGCAGGCGCCCTGCGACAGCCTGCAGGAATGCGAGGTCATCGGCGGTGTCGAGCGTCCAGCGTTCGCGGGCGAGTTCGGGCAATGGCGCGATCAAGGTCTCGGCCGGAAAGCGCGCGCGGTTGTTGCGGATGAAGGGCGTCACGTGCTCGCGGTCGCTCGGCCGTGTCGCCTCCCGCACGGCGTCGGCTAACGCCTCCGCGGTCATCACCTCGCAGTCGAGACCGTCCGGCCAGGTCGGCGGATCGACGTTCGACGCATAGGCGGCGCCCGTCATGGCGCGCAGCCGCACAGTCTGGGCAATGACGGCGGGATCGAGCAGCGGGCAGTCGCCGGTGAGGCGGATGATGGCGTCAGCGCCAGACGCCAGCATCGCGCCGGCGTAGCGGTCGAGCACGTCGTGCTCGGAGCCACGGTGCACCGGCACATCGTTATCGTCGCACCAGCGGGCGACCGGATCGTCCGATGCCGCCGTCGAGGTTGCGACCCAAACCTCATCGACGCCGACTGCAGCCCGCGCGGCGCGCACCACCCAGGCCAGCGCCGGCCGCCCGCCAAGGTCCATGAGCACCTTGCCGGGCAGCCGCGTCGAGCCCATGCGGGCCTGGATGATCGCAACTGTCTTCACGCGATCACGTCCCACGTGAGTGCTGTGCCGCGAGCCAGCGCGCGACGCGCCCGACGCCCGAGAATTTCCGGCAGGTGACGCGGCGGCAGACCAAAGCCCGGGCGGATGCTGCGTACGTTCTCGGCGGTGAACACTTCGCCCGCATCGATGTCGCGCACCACATAGAGCGAGCGGCGAAACGCCCTGCTGCCCTCTTCGACCTCGGACCGCGCCGGCTCGCCGGTGCCGAGCGCGTCGAACGCCGCCCGCGCGCCGCGCACCAGCGCAGCAAGCTCGTCGGGCTCGAGCGAAAACGCGGAGTCCGGCCCGCCATCGGCGCGCCGCAAAGTAACGTGCTTCTCGATCACGCAGGCGCCGAGCGCCACCGCCGCGATCGCTACCTCGACGCCGAGCGTGTGATCCGACAGACCCACCGGGCAACCGAATTCCACCGCCAAGCCAGCGATCCGCCGCAGGTTCGATTGGCCGACTGGCGTCGGGTAGCCGCTGACGCAATGGAGCAGGATAAGGTCGCGCCCGCCGGCGCCACGATAGGCGTCGACCGCCTGCGCGATCTCCTCCGGCGAGCCCATGCCGGTCGACATGATGGTCGGGCGGCCGGCCTTGGCGACGCGCGCGATCAACGGCAGGTCGACCATCTCGAAGGACGCGATCTTGTAGGCCGGCGCGTCAAGCGATTCGAGCAGCGCCACTGCGGTGTCGTCGAACGGCGTGGAAAATACCGGGATACCGAGTTCGCGGCCCTTGGCGAACAACGCCTCGTGCCAGTCCCATGGCGTATGCGCTTCGTCGTAAAGTTCGTAGAGGCGCCGCGTGTCCCAAAGTCCTCCCTTGATGACAAAGTCAGGCCCGTCGTGATCGATGGTGATGGTGTCCGCCGTGTAAGTTTGCAGCTTGACTGCATCGGCGCCGGCCGCCTTGGCGGCTTCCATGACGGCGAGCGCATGCGGCAGGCTGCCGCCATGGTTCGCCGACAGTTCGGCAACGATGTAGGGCGGCTCGCCTGCACCGATCGCGCGGCCGGCTATGACGACGTTTTCTGACATCTGCTCGTCGCGGAGAGGACTGGAGCGTTGCGATAGCGATTGCCGGTGGTGTGTGCAAACCCGGCACGGCGGAACAACTCGACAGATGCCGTATTCGCGGACAGGATTTCGGCTTCCAATTCCGCCACTGGCTTGAGGCTACGGACCAGCCGAAGCGCCGCGGATGCTACCCTCTTGTTCCGGTGCGCTGCCTCGATCGCAATCGACACCTCGTAACGCGCGACGCCTTGCGCGCCGCCAGTGAGGCGATCGAGCCGGATCATCCCCGCGGGCTCGGCATCGACCTCGACGAGCATCAATTCGACGTCCGGATCGGCGAGCACGCGCCGCATCCAGCCGGCATGCTCCTGCGCGCTCGGCACCGCCGGATTTCTGGCGTAGAGCCGCGTCCCCGGCTCGCGCTGCAGATCGAGCAGCCAGTCTTCGTCCGATGCATCGGCCAACCGCAACCGCACACGGACCCCATCACGGCCCGTTGTCTCGCCAACAATCGCAATAAGGACACGCTGCGCCCCGCGCCCATCAACCAGCAAACTCGCCGCCTTTGCCATCGCGATGCGCGCCGGCGCATCTGTCATGAGTCCCTCGACCAGCGCGCGAAGGCGGCCAGCAAGATCGTCGTCCATCCGGCCGGCGTCCGACGCCGCTCCGGCCGCCGCGAGGAGCCCACAGATGCCGCGCTGGTTATCGGCGAGCGTAACCATCACGGTTGGCAGACCGAGCGCCGCGCGCTCATACGCCGAAGAGCCCGCCGCGCCGACCGCGAGATCGGCAGTGCTCATGAGTTCTGCCATATCGGCCACATCGGTCATCAGTGTGATCTTGCCTTGTGCACGGCGCTGCACCTCGGCGAGATGCGGCGCCCGAGACGACAGCACCGCCGTCATGCTGGCGTCGCCCAAAAGCGGTTCGAGCGCGTCGATCACCTGGCAAGTCGCATTCATCGGATCGGTCGCGCCAAGGGATACCAGGATGTTCCGTACTGGCCGGCCGCCGCGCCGTGCCAGCGCAGCACTCCGTTGCTGGAGAAATTTCGGGTGCAGCGTCGCGTAAGCCGGCCCGAGCAGAAGGTGCGCGTGCGCCGGCACGCACCCCCGATAGTTCGCCGGCTCGCTCGCGGCCGCATCGAGCAGCAGGTCGCAGTCGTGATCGCGCCCAGTGGCATCGTCGAGCACCAGGATGCGGCGCGCCCAGGCGCGACAGGCGCGCTCGAAGGACGCGTCCCAGCCATAGTGATCGACCACCAGCAGATCGGCTCCACCCGCGAAGCGGTGCGCGAGTTCATCTGCGTCATTCGCATCGTCCGACAGAACTCCAACATCGAACCCGGCCCCCGCCAGCGCCGGGACCGTCGCCGATGTTTCGCTGCCAGTCGCGAATACGATCCGCCAGCCTGCCGACCGCATTGCTTCGGCGATCGCCAGGCAGCGCATGACATGGCCCGCCCCGATGGCGGGCGAGGCGTCGCAACGAAACACCGCAACCGGTGCGATGGGACGACCTCCTTCATGACGGTCCGCGCTTCGGACCCGGCCTCAATGCAGCGCCGGCCAGCGCGACGGATCGAGATAGATCGGCGCGACTTCCGGCATCGTACCTGGTTCTGGATCGAGGTGAGCGGCCACCGCAACTGCGGCTTCGATCTCGGCAAGTTCCGACAGGCGGTTCACGCCGACGATTGCTGCATTGATCTCGGTCCGCCGCAACACGAAGGCGAGGCAGGCTGCAACCGGCGACAAGCCTTGCTTCGCCCAATCCTCCCGCAGCTTGTGCAGTGCCGGCCGCATCGGCTGGAAGAATTCCGGCAGTTCGGCGGGCGGCATCAACAGCAAGCCCTGCAAGAAAGCCGAGCGCGCGTGAATCTCGGCGCCCTGTGCCTTGAGGCGGGAGAGCAGGCCGGATGCGAGCGGCCTGCGGTCGAGCGCATTGAGCGGTAGTTGCACCAGTTCAATCCGGAACCGGCTCTCCGCCATGGCCAGTTGCTGTTCGTCGTAGACCGAGACCCCGATACGGCCGACCAGCCCGCGCGCCTTGACGGCCTGCAACGCTTCGACCAGATGCTGCCAGCCCGGCTTGCCGAGATCGGCGGCTCGATGAACCAGCAGGCCGTAGACGCTGTCCACTCGCAGCCGCTCGAGCGAGCGTTCGAAGGTTTCGAGCCATTGCCGGCCATGACGATGCTCGATCATGTCGTCCGGCACCGGCGGTGTCTTGGTGACGATGCGCAATCCGTGCCCCTGGGGCAGCAGCCGGCCGAGCCGGACCTCGGCGTCGTCATAAGCCGGCGCGGTGTCGAGATAACCCACGCCGAGCGCGACGGCCCGCGCCAGGATCGCCGCCACCTCATCCTCGGCGGGCCGGCCGGCTTGATTGGAGACGCCGTAGTGCATGCCGAACTGCGCCGTCCCCAGTCCGATGCGGGCGAACGCCGTCATGCCGCGCCCACAGCTTCGCGCACGGTCGCGACGACGTGCTCGACATCCTCGTCGGTCATGCCGGGAAACAGCGGCAGCGACAGGCAGCCGCGATAGTAGCGCTCGGCTGCCGGAAACAACGCCGGATCAACGCCATAGCGCCGCGCGTAGTACGGATGCCGGTAGACCGGGATGTAATGCACCTGGCTGCCGACGCCCGCTTTGCTAAGCCGCGCCATAAATGCGGTGCGCGTGGTACCGAGAGCATCGAAATCGAACACCGCGAGATAGAGATGCAGTGCGGAGCGCGCCCGCTCGGCGGGAGCCGACTGCGGCAACCGTAAATGCTGCAACGCGGCGAACGCCGCATCATAACGTACTGCTATTTCTCGACGGCGGCGCAAGAATCCGTCGAGCTTCGCGAGCTGCGAAAGTCCGAGCGCCGCCTGCAGGTCCGTCATGCGGTAGTTGAAGCCCAGCATCTGCTGTTCGTGAAACCACGGCTTGACCCGGCCATCCTCAATGGCGTCCGTGGCAACGAAGCGCGCGGAGTCGCGTTCCATGCCGTGCGTCCGCAGCATGCGCAAGCGATGCGCCAATTCGTCGTCGTTGCAGACGATCGCGCCGCCCTCCCCGGTCGTGATCGTCTTCACCGGATGGAACGAGAAGGTCGTCATGTCCGCGTAGGCCCCGCAACCGACCGGCTTTCCCGACTCGTAGTCCGCGCCAAAGGACTGGGCGCCATCCTCGATCACGACGCGGTCGCGACCGAGCGCACGAATTGCGGCCGCGTCGCTCGCCAGTCCGCCGAGGTGAACCGGGATCACCACCTTGATCTCGGGCCGCACCGCAAGCCCCTGTTGCAGCGCCTCGACGCTCATGCCCACCGTGTGCGGTTCGATATCGACAAAGCCCGTCTCGGCGCCGGCGTAACGAAGACAATTCGCCGAGGCCGCGAAGGTAATGGCGCTGGTGACGCCCAGATCGCCCGTGCCGATGCCGGCGGCAAGACAAGCGAGGTGAAGCGCCGCGGTGCCGTTGCTGACCGCGATCGCATGGCGGGCCCCCACCCGCTCCGCCAGCGCCGCTTCGAACCGTTCGACCGTCGGGCCCTGGGTGAGAAAGTCGCCCCGTAACACGGCCACGACCGCGTCGATATCGGCACCGTCAACGCTCTGGCGGCCGTAGCCGAGATGCCGGCGCGTCATGACTCCTCGATAAGCTCGCGCAGACGTTCGACCGAAATCCAGCGGTCGTTGCTGTTGCTGGCATACTCGAAGTCGGGGGCGACGGGGCGGCCCTGCCGGCCGCCATAGACCTGCGACTCCTTCGGATTCCACATGTGGATTCCGGGCTTGATGACGAAGTAGTCGTCGAACTCCAGCGTCAGGCGCGCGTCATCACGGGTGATCAGAAGTTCATGCACCTTCTCGCCCGGCCGGATGCCGACGATCTCCTGCTCGCAGCCCGGCGCGATCGCCTCGGCGAGGTCGACGATCCGCATCGAAGGTATCTTCGGAACGAAAATCTCACCGCCGGTGATCAGGTCGAGACAGTGGCTGACAAACGCGGCGCCATCATCGAGCCTGATCCAGAACCGCGTCATGTTCGGATCAGTAATCGGGATCTTGTTCTTGGCGCGGCATTGCTGAAAGAACGGCACGACGCTGCCGCGCGATCCCAGCACGTTACCATAGCGCACGACCGCGAATCGCGCACCGCCCGCGCCGGCCAGATGATTGGCGGCGACGAACAGCTTGTCGGAGCACAGCTTGGTGGCGCCGTAAAGGTTCACCGGGTTGACGGCCTTGTCGGTCGAGAGTGCGATCACTTTCTTCACCCGCTGATCGATGCAGGCGTTGATGATGTTCTCGGCGCCGATGACGTTGGTCTTGATGCATTCGATCGGATTATATTCGGCCGCCGGTACCTGCTTGAGCGCCGCCGCATGGATGACCACGTCGACGCCGCGCAGCGCCCGATCGAGGCGCTCGCGGTCGCGCACATCGCCGATGAAGTAACGCAGCTCCGGCTGCGTGAATTTCTGCTGCATCTCGTATTGCTTGAGCTCGTCGCGCGAGAAAATCACGACGCGGGCCGGCTTGTGAGAGGCGAACAGCCGGCCGATGAACGCCTGGCCGAACGAGCCGGTGCCGCCGGTCACCAGGATATTGGCCCCGTCAAGCGACGAAGAATTCGAACTCATGTCATGTCCATCCTGGGCCAGCGATGACTGCGCAGCAGGCGCGCTACCGCAGCCCGGGTGACTCGAAGGTCGCCCGGTTCTGTTGATGCGGTCGTCATGCGGTCGGCGGTCACACCGCGGCGACGAAATCCGCGTTCAGCACCACCCGGACCTTGCGGCCCAGGAGGTCGAGGAGAATGGCGACACGTTCGCCATCGGTCATGCTTTCGAACAGGCCGAGAGAAGCCGCAAAGGCGCCGTCGACGACTCGCACCGAGTCGCCTTGCTTAAACCGGGGCCCGATGTCGAGCCGGACGAACCCGCGCTCATCCTCGCGCGCCCGCAATGCGTCGACCACGTCGCTACCGACGGCCGCCGGCGCATCGCCGTTGCAAACGAGGCGCGAGATGCCGATCGTCGACTGGATCGCGCGCCAGCGCTGGGCGGCGAGATCGGCGATGAACAGGTAGCGCGGGAACAGCGGCGCCGCGACTTCGTCGACGCGCCGCGCATGTCGCCGGCGCTTGCGATAGCGCGGCAGGTACGTGAGGTAGCCCTGGCGTGCGAGATGCTCGGCGGCCTTGTGCTCGGCGTGCGCATGGGTCTGCGCCACGAACCAGCGCGGTTGCGGAGTGGCGATGGCAGTCATGCGGCGCGCCCCCGTATCTTGCGCAGCCTGCCGGTGAGCAGATCGGGCACCAGGACGCGCTCGGCGCCGAGATGCTCCTTCGCGCGCGCCAGCGCTCGGATCGGATCCTTGAGGTCGGTCAGCAGCACCGCGTCGCAGGGCTCCGGCAGGTCGTCGAACGATGCCACGACCGGCAGGCCGATGAAGCGCGCGACGTCGGCGGCGGCGTCGACCACGGCGACAATCGTGACTCCACTTTCGAGCGCACAGATGGTCGAGATTTCCGCGAGATCGGAGACGCCGGCAAGCGCGATCCGCCGCCAGCCGCATGCGCTCGCCTGGGCCAGCGCGGCGGCGCAGTCCGCGCGCGCGTCTCGGAAGAACGAGAACGAATAGGAAAGATACTCGACCGTGAGGCGGGACTTTTCGGCGAAGCCCTGCGGCGTGAGGTAGTAGGCATAGCGCCGGGCGGGCGCGTGCGCGACCTTGACGAGGCCCTTCTTCACACAGCGCCGCAGGTAGGCATTCACCAGTCCGAGCGCGATGCCGAGTTCGGCCGCCAGCCGGCGTTGCGACGTGCCGCCATCGCGTTCGACAGACTCCAGCAGGCCGAGGACGATCCTCGACTGCTCCGTCTCGTCGCCTTTCACCGCATCCGGCATGCCGTTATGCCCCTCAGGTCAGCTCTCCTTATTTCGTTCATGCTATGAACGTCAAGCCTCATGTTCAGCCCGTGAACGCCGCGATGGTAGGTCTATGCCATTGAAATATCTCGCGACTGAGCAGGCGACCCTGCTAACATTGTCGCCGGACTCAAGGGCCGGAAGGCAAGATGGCGGCGAACCAGGGAAATCCAGAGCCAGACGGTGTCGCTCCCTGGGACGCGTACCGGCCGGGGGCGACGCAGCGCTTTCTCGCACTCGATACGCTGCGGGGCGTCGCCATCCTGATGGTCGTCATCGGCCATTTCTTGCCGGAACGGCTGGTATTCGGCGACGTCGCGCACCACGTCAATTCGCTCGGGCGCGGCGGGGTGATCCTGTTCTTCCTGCTGAGCGGCTATCTGATTTTTCGTAATGTCGAGCGGCAGGACACCGCGACCTTCCTGTCTCGCCGAATGTTCAAGATATTTCCGGCCTATTCGGTCAACGTCGCGCTGATCTTCGCGCTCGGTTATTTCAATTCCGACCACGCCAACTGGAATCTCAAGCTGCTCCTTGCCAACCTGTTCATGGTGCAGGACGTGTTCGGCCAGGACCTGCTGAACGGCGTCTATTGGACACTCCTGATCGAGATCAAGTTCTACATTTTCATCGCGCTGCAATACCTGCTGCTCCGCGACCGCGGCACGGTCGCCGTTATGGTAAGCCTGATCGCGATCAATTCGGTGATCTGGTGGACGCGCGGATATGCCAGCATGCTGCTGACGTTCTTTCCGACATTCTATATTGGCATTCAGGTCTACCGCGCCGAGCGTAGCAACTGGGACCGCATCGGCGTCCTGAGGTTATCGGGATCGGTCGCACTGGTGGCCTTCAGCCTGCTGATGTTCGACCAGCACTATCCGTACTGGTCCGCCGCCTACCTGATCGGCGAGGCCGCCGCGCTGAGCCTGTTCCTGCGATCCAACATCTGGACCGGGACGCTGAATTTCTTCGGCCGCATTTCCTACAGCGACTACTTGTATCATGCCTCCCTGGGTCTTTTGCTCTTCGCGCTGATCGGCACGGCGACGAACTGGGTCGGCAATCTGGCGGCCGTGGCGCTGGCGATCGTTGCAACGACGGCAGTGGCCTACATCTCCTTCCGCTACATCGAAGTGCCGATGGTAGCGTTCGGCAAGGCGCATGAGCCGAAAATGCACGCCTTCCTCGGCCGACTGTCGCGCAAAACGCAGCCTAGCGAATAGGCCCCTTGGACTGACCGAATTGGCGTTCCTTGTCAGCCGATGTATCCGCCCCTGCGCAGATGTTCAACAACCCGGTCGGCCAGTTGCCCGGCGCTCTCCTTCACGGTCTGCAGCACGAGTTCAGGCGTCTCCGGCGGTTCGTAGGGCGAATCGACTCCGGTAAAATTGTGGATCGTGCCGCCCCTCGCCTTGGCGTAGAGCCCTTTCGGATCGCGCCGCTCGCATTCCGCAAGCGGGGTGTCGACGAAGATCTCGACGAACTCCCCTTCCCCGACCAGTTCGCGTACCATCTGGCGCTCCGCGCGGAACGGCGAGATGAAGGCGCAAAGCACGATCAGCCCGGCATCGATGAAGAGCTTGGCGACCTCGCCGATGCGCCGGATATTCTCAACACGGTCCGCATCGGTGAAGCCAAGGTCGCGGGTCAGACCGTGCCGGATGTTGTCGCCGTCGAGCATGTAGGTGTGGCAGCCCGACGCGTGGAGTTGCGTTTCGACCAGCCGCGCGATACTCGACTTTCCGGAGGCCGGCAGTCCCGTAAACCACAGGATGCAGGGCCGCTGATGCTTAGCCCGCGCGCGAGCGTGCTTGTCGACGGCGAGGCGTTCGCGATGGATATTGGTCGCGCGATGCAGCGCAAACGCGATCGTGCCGGCGCTGGCCGTGCGGTTGCTGTAGCGGTCGACTAGGATGAACGCGCCGGTGTCCGGGTTGTCCGCGAAGGCGTCGAACGCTACCGGCAGGCTGGTCGACAGGTTGCAGAAGCCGATGTCATTCATTTCCAACTGCCGCGCCGCGAGATGTTCGAGGCGCTCGACATCGAGCTTGTACTTGATGGCCGAGACCGTGGCCCGCAGCCAGGTCGTGCCGATCCGCAGCCAATAGGTTCGCCCGGGCAACAGCGGTTCAGTATCCATCCAGAGAATGTGCGCGGCGAACTGATCGGCGACGCTCGGCCGCTCCGTCGGCGGCACCAGCAGATCTCCGCGGGCGACGTCGACTTCGTCGCCGAGCGTCAGCGTGACGGCGTCGCCGGCTTCGGCCTCCTGCAGGTCGCCATCGGCGGTGACGATGCGCGCCACGCGGCTCGAAACGCCGCTGCCGGCAATCACGACCGGGTCCCCGGGCCGAACCCGGCCACTCGCCACAGTGCCGCAGATTCCGCGGAAGTCGGAATTCGGCCGGTTGACCCACTGCACCGGGAAGCGGAACGGCTTGTCCGCGGCAGGGGACGCGATCTCGATCGACTCCAGGCAGTGCATCAGCGTCGGCCCGCGGTACCACGGCATAGCCGGGCTCGCGGCGGTGACGTTATCGCCGTAGCGCGCCGACAGCGGAATCGGCACGACAGTGCAAAAGCCGAGCGTCGCGGCGAAGCTGCGGAACTCGTCGGCGATTCGTTCGAACGCCGGTTGCTCGAACGCAACCAGATCGATCTTGTTGACCGCCAGAACCACGTCGCGGATGCCGAACAGCGAGCAGATCGTGGCATGACGGCGGGTCTGCGTCACGACGCCCTTACGGGCATCGACCAGGATGATCGCCAGCTCCGAATTCGAAGCGCCGGTCGCCATGTTCCGGGTGAACTGTTCGTGGCCCGGAGTGTCGGCGACGATGAAGGAGCGCGTCGCTGTAGTGAAATAGCGATAGCCGACATCGATGGTGATGTTCTGTTCGAATTCCGCCTCGAGACCGTCGACCAGCAGCGCAAAGTCGATCGCCTCACCGGTGGTGCCGAACTTCTGCGTTTCAAGCGCCGCCGACCTCAGTTGGTCGTCGAACACATTCTTGGTCTCATAGAGCAGGCGGCCGATCAGGGTCGACTTACCGTCGTCGACCGATCCGCAGGTCATCACCTTCAGCAGGTCTTTGTCGGCCGTGGGCTTAGGCTCGCCGTTGGCCTGCTGCGCACGGTCAGCCATCAGAAGTAGCCTTCGCGCTTCTTGCGCTCCATCGATGCAGTCTGATCGAAGTCGATCAGCCGCGACTGGCGCTCCGAATTCCGTGCAACCGTGAGCTCGCGCAAGATATCGGCCGGCGTCTGCGCGTCGGACTCGATGGCGCCCGACAGCGGATAGCATCCGAGTGTGCGGAAGCGGACCCGCAGCAACTCCGGCGTTTCACCGGGCTGCAGCGGCAGCCGGTCGTCGTCCACCATGATCAGAGCGCCGGCGCGGCGAACCACCGGCCGCGGTGCCGCGAAATACAGCGGCACCACCGGAATCTCCTCGGCGAGAATGTATTGCCAGACATCGAGCTCGGTCCAATTGGACAGCGGAAACACTCGCACCGACTCACCGCGCTGAATCCTGGTGTTGTAAAGCTTCCACAGCTCGGGCCGCTGATTGCGCGGATCCCAGACGTGGTTGGAGCCGCGAAACGAAAACACCCGCTCCTTGGCGCGGCTTCTTTCCTCGTCACGGCGCGCGCCGCCGAATGCCGCATCGAAACCATGGGCATCGAGCGCCTGCTTGAGCGCCTCGGTCTTCATGACCTGGGTATGCAAAGCCGACTCCGACGTGATCGGATCGATGCCCCGGGCGAGCCCTTCGCGGTTGATGTGGACAATCAGCTCAAGCCCGAGCTCGCGCGCGCGCCGGTCGCGAAATTCGATCATGTCCCTGAACTTCCACGTGGTGTCCACATGAAGCAGCGGGAACGGCGGCTTGGCAGGATAGAATGCCTTCAGGGCAAGGTGGAGCATCGCGCTCGAATCCTTGCCGATGGAATAGAGCATCACCGGCCGGCGGAACTCGGCCACCACCTCGCGCATCACCCCGATCGCTTCCGATTCGAGCCGCTTGAGGTTTCGTGATAGGCGTCCGGGCATGCGCTCTCGAGGCAACACGTGAATTGCGGGGCCGCACCCCGACTGAGCCGGCGCGGCGCCGCCGCGGCGCCGGCATCGCCACGGCGTGCCGCGGGCTTGGGTATCACATCTATGAAACAATATCTTGCCAGGCCCGCGTGACGCGTCCATGAGCTGTCCAATCTGCAATGACCAGGGGTTTTGGCCCATCCCGTTCGCCGACGATCCCGACGTCGCGCGCTGGCTGGCCGATGGGGGTACCTCGGCTGACTACGAGTGGCGGCTCTGCCGGCGCTGCTGCAACGCCTATCCGAGCCAGCCACCCGACATCGGGGTCCTGCAGCGACTATGGACCTTGAAGCGCGGCGACGAGACGCTGACGCCGGAGGCCTCTGAGAAAGCGTGGGAGTATCGGCGGCGCATCAGCCGCGCGGGCGCCGCGCGCTCGTTCCGAGAATTCGCTCCCCTCGCGGCCCGTATGCCGGGGCGCTTTGTCGACATCGGCTGCGGGCTCGGCGAGACCGTCCGCATCTTCGCCGACCATGGCTGGGGCGCCCAAGGGATCGACCCGGACCCGTCGACCGAATCGCATCATCGCTCGCTCGGCATCAAGACGCGTATCGGCCAGTTCGAACTGATCGAGGATGCCACGAGCTACGACATCATCCACATCGCGCACGCAATCTATTTCATCACCGATCCGATGAACTTTATTCGTACGGTGCGCCAGCGGCTCAATGCCGGCGGCCTGTTCTGCATCGTCCTCGCCGATCTCATGGCCAATGCCGACGCAGGCCGCCCGTCCTATTCGCACACGTTCTACCCGACCGCTGCCTCCATGCGATACGCGCTCGCGCTCGGCGGTTTCGAGATCGTCAGAACGAGCCGCCGGTCCGGCAGCATCTATATCGCCGCGCGGCTGGCCGCCGCGCCGAAGCTACCGCGGGTTCATCCTGCTGCGACGCTGCTGCTGCACCGTACGAAGCCCTTGCGTTATGCATGGTTCGGCCGGCCGTATCTCGGGTTGCGGCAGTTCGCGGCGAAGCTCCTGAAGCGCTCATGACGAACAAGCTCAAAGTGGTCGTGTTCTCCGCGGGGGAATGGACTTTTGACCGCGAACGCATCGTGCGCACCCTGCTGGACGATGAGCGCTTCGAGATCGCGCTGATCGTGATCGATGAGTATCGGCGCTCGATCGGAAAACGCGCACGATTTCTGTTGCGCGTCTGGGGCCCGTGGAAACTTGCCGCCTCGGCGCTCGTATCCGTGGCCGACAGGATCGCCGATCTGCCGGCGCGCCTGTTCCGCGCCTGGCACGATCATTTTGTTCCTCCGGTGCATCCCGAAATATCGCTCATCGAGCGGCCCGACATTCCGGTTATACGGGTTCCCGACATCAATGCGCCGGAGGCGATCCAACGCGTGATCGACGCCGCGCCCGACCTCGGCATCATCCTCGGCGGCCGGATTCTGAAATCCGACCTCATTCATGCACCCCGGCTCGGCACCTTGAATATCCACAAGCACGATGTCCACCGCTATCGCGGCGGCGCGGAGATTGGCTACCCCGAAATTCTCAACGGGGATCGCGAACTCGGACTGACCGTCCATTGGGCAACGGCGGAGGTGGATGCCGGCGCGGTGGTGGCGACCGGCAGCATCCCGCTCGAACGGTTCGACACGATCGGAAGCCTGAAGCTGAAAGCCGACTGCGCCTCGATCGACCTTTACGCCGGGGCCATTCGGAAGGTCGCGGCGGCGGAACGGCATCGAGTCGGAACGCCGGCCGAACCGCTGGGGCCGGTGCTGTACTCAACGCCGATCGTCGACCGCATCACACAGGAGCGAGAGATCGACCGGCAGCGGCGCCGCTTTGCCAGGGCAGAGGCCGCGCTCGGCCTCAGTCCCCTTCACGTACGGGCAGCACGGGCGGCACGCACCGGCGTGGCGTACGCGGCCCTGCCGTACTTGAAGATGAAGCGGGAACAACTCGCCGCGCAAACGCACGCGCCGATCGTGATCCTGTACTACCACGGCATCAGCAATGCCGCCGAAAACTGGATGACGCTCGACCTCGTCTCGTTTCATCGGCAGATCGAATATCTGCGTCGCTATTTCGACATTCTACCGCTTGACGCCGCAGTGGCGGCGCTGCGGGCGGGTACACGCCAGCAGCCCGCCGTCGTTCTGACGTTCGACGATGGCTATGCCTCAGCGCTTGCCGAACTCCTGCCCTACCTCAAGGCTCGCGAATTGCCGGCCACCTTTTTTGTGTGCGCGGCCGCCGCGAACGGCAGCTACACGTTAAAGCATGACCTGGACCGCGGGTTTGGGCGTGTGCCGCTGATGGACACGTCCGGCTGGAAGCAGATCGCCGACAGCGGATTCGAAATCGGCTGTCACGGTTACGCGCACGAGGACATGGCGACCCTCGACGAGCCGCAGCTTCGCCATGCGATGATTGCCGCCGCCGACATCATCTCGGCTCGTATCGGGCGGCCGATCCGGTATTTTTCCTTCCCGTTCGGCAATCGCCGCAACATGTCCGCCCAGGCCCTGGACGTGGCCGGCGAACGCTTCGACGCGGTGTTTTCTGCGTATGGCGGATACAACATCCCGGGCCAGTCGGGCCCCTTCCATTTCACCCGGTTCTCCAATCCAGTCGACATCGGTTCGCTCACAGCGATCATGAACGGATTGCACCGCATGACGCCGTATTATCGCGACCTCGCCTGAGCGGAACGTCGGCGGCAGGCGTCTAAGCGCCGCACGCCTGTGGGACGGCCGGGCCAAGTTGGCCGCTGCCGAATTGCGCGGCAGATGCGTGCCCGAGAGCGACGCGTGTCGCGCCGAATCGAGGTATCCACCACTGTTTTGTATTCGTTTCTTTACGGTCATAGTCTACGACTTATCCACTGGCAGCCGGGCGCCAGCACCGAGGACGATGAGGAACCGTCGTGCACGACGCTACCCTGACCAAGCCCAGCGGAGCACCGCAAGTCGAGCGCCATCAGCCCTTCGAACAGATTGCATTGCTGCTGCAGGGCGGCGGGGCACTCGGTTCCTACCAGGGCGGCGTATATCAGGGACTGGCCGAGGCCGGCCTCCATCCGGACTGGATCGCCGGCATCTCGATCGGCGCGATCAACAGCGCGATCATCGCGGGAAATCCGCCTGAACGGCGCGTCGAGCGGCTGCGCCAATTCTGGGAGACCGTCACAAAGTCGCCGATCGGCATCCCCTATTTCAGGGCGGTGGATATTCCGGACGATACCGTCCGACGCTACGTGAATCAGGCACGCGCCATGAGCGCCGCGCTGTTCGGCGCCCCGCATTTCTTCACTCCGCGGTGCACGCCAACGGCCTTCCTGGGCCCGGCCGAGCCCGGCACCGTGAGCGTCTATGACACCTCGCCGCTACGCGAAACGCTCGAGCAGTTGGTCGACTTCGAGCGCATCAATGCCCGCCTGATGCGCTTCAGCGTCGGCGCGGTCAATGTCCGCACCGGTAACTTTGCCTATTTCGACACCGAGACACACCGGATCAAGCCGGAGCACATTATCGCCAGCGGCTCGCTTCCGCCCAGCTTTCCAGCGACCGAGATCGACGGCGAGTTCTATTGGGACGGCGGGCTCGTTTCCAACACACCGTTGGAATGGGTGCTCGATGGCCGGCCGCGGCGCGACACCATCGCGTTCCAGGTCGACCTGTGGAGCGCGCGCGGCGACTTGCCGATCAACTTGGCCGAGGCCGAGGTTCGCCACAAGGAAATCGTCTATTCGAGCCGTACCCGCTATGTGACCGACCAATACAAGTACGCACAGAAACTGCGCGTCGCGATGTCCAACCTGCTGAAGAAACTGCCCGACGAGTTCAAGAACGACGAGGACGTGAATATCCTGGCGCAGGAGAGCGACGAGAAGGTGTGCAACATCGTCCACCTCATCTATCGGGCAAGAAACTACGAGGGCATGTCCAAGGACTTCGAGTTCTCGCGCCGAACCATGGAGGAGCATTGGGCCGCCGGCTACGACCACGCTGTCCGTACGCTCAATCATCCTGAAGTCATGCACCTCCCCGACCGGCTCGAAGGTGTGCGCACTTTCGACGTCTGCCGCGAGGACCGCGAATAGCCGGCGACTGCCGGCGCCAAACCAACCCGTGAGGCCGCCATGAAGCAAGATGAGGTCAAACGCCGCGCCTTTGCGATGCCACTGACCAGCCCCGCCTATCCGACCGGTCCCTACCGCTTCATCAACCGCGAATTTTTGGTGATTACCTACCGTACCGATCCGGCCAAGCTGCGCGAGCTCGTCCCGGAGCCCTTGCAAGTCGACGAGCCACTGGTGAAGTTCGAATTCATCCGCATGCCGGACTCCACCGGCTTCGGCGACTATACCGAGAGCGGTCAGGTCATCCCGGTGTCATTGAACGGCCGCAAGGGCAGCTACAGCCACTGCATGTTCCTCGACGACCATCCGCCCATTGCAGGCGGGCGCGAACTGTGGGGCTTCCCCAAGAAACTCGCCAAGCCGACGCTGCGCGCCGAAATTGACTCCCTGGTCGGGACGCTCGACTACGGCCCGGTGCGGATCGCCACCGGCACCATGGGCTACAAGCACAGGACCGCCGACCTCGCCACCGTCAAGGCGTCGCTGCTGGCGCCGAATTTCCTGCTCAAGATCATGCCGCATGTCGACGGGACGGCGCGCATCTGCGAGCTGGTCGAATATGAATTGCTGGATGTCGACCTGAAAGGTGCCTGGACGGGTCCGGCGGCACTCAGTCTGACTTCGCACGCGCTGGCGCCGCTCGCCGAACTGCCGGTGCTCGAGATCGTGTCCGGCACCCACATCGTCGCCGATCTCACGCTCGGCCTCGGCAAGGTGGTGCACGACTATCTGGCGTGAGGCACGCCGCTTTACCGAGAACTGGAGGCTACCATGCGTTTGAAGGACAAGGTCGCGATCATCACCGGAGCCGCGAGCGGCATCGGCAAGGAAATCGCCATCGTGTTTGTGCGCGAAGGCGCCAAGGTCGCGATCGCCGACATCAATCAGGCGGCAGCGGACGCCACCGCCCGGGAGCTCGATCCCAGCGGCAAGCGCGTCATCGGCGTCGAAATGGACGTCACCAACGAGAAACAGGTCGACGACGGTACCGCCAAGGTGATCTCGACGTTCGGCGCGCTCGACGTGCTGGTCAGCAATGCCGGCATTCAGATCGTCGATCCGCTGGTCAATTTCCCGTTCGACAAGTGGAAGCGGCTGCTGGCGATCCACCTCGATGGAGCCTTCCTGACGACGCGGGCAGCGCTGCGCCAGATGTACAAGCAGAAGAGCGGCAGCGTGATTTACATGGGCTCGGTGCACTCCAAGGAGGCTTCGAAGCTCAAGGCGCCCTACGTCACCGCCAAGCACGGCCTGATCGGGCTCGCCAAGGTCGTCGCCAAGGAAGGCGCCGAGTACGGGGTACGCGCCAATGTCATCTGCCCGGGCTTCGTCCGCACGCCGCTGGTCGAGAAACAGATCCCCGAGCAGGCGAAAGAGCTCGGCATCACCGAAGCCGAGGTGATCAAGAACGTCATGCTCAAGGACACCGTGGACGGCGAATTCACCACGGTCGAGGACGTCGCCGAGACGGCGCTGTTCTTTGCCTCGTTCGAATCGAACGCGCTGACCGGGCAGTCGCTAGTCGTCAGCCACGGCTGGTTCATGCAGTGATCTGCGTGAGCGTTTCAGCGCTTGCGGCTACCGGTCAACGCCGCGTGTTTTCCGCGGCGTGGCGACATGCGCAAGCTCCGGCCGGGTGATGGTGCGGCGATCCTTGACGACGCCGATCAGCGTGTTGAGCCGGCGGATCGAGACAACTACGCTGCCTTCCAGCATCCGGTCGCAATTCATGTGGGTCGGCGAAATGAAGAAGTCTGCCTGGCTCCAGTCGTCGGTCCAGCGCATGCGCGGGCTGGCGACTTTCTCGAATTGCAGGCGATCGGCGCAGACGGTGACATAGTACGGCGCTTGCTCGGCTGTGGTGTCCGTGCGTACCAGATAAGCGTCGAGACCGCGCACCGCCTCCGGCATCATGTTGACCCAGTAGTCGGTATCGTATCGGCCCGTCGCCCCTTCGAGCCCGCCGACGAGAGAATTGTAGAATAGATATTCGTAGGGATGCAGCCTCGCCAGCGTGACCGCATTCCACGTCAACAGTGCAACGACTGCGGCGCCCGCCATCGCCGCAGCACGCGGACGCCACATCGCCAGTCGTGTCAGGAGCCCATCGCACCCGATGCCGGCAAGCACGGCCATTGGCGGTATCACGAAGATGAAATGCCGCAACCCGGAGAAAGCCGGGCCGTGGTCGAGAACGTGGGCGACAATCGGGAAGACCGCGCTGAAAGCGAGCAACGCGATGGCGCGCCGTGACCACGCGGGCGCGATCGTCCGCGCGAAGCGCGGCGTCGAGACAAACAGCACGGCCAGCGCGAGCCCGGCCAGCAACACCAGCGGCAGCTTGGTCAGCAGATATGCCGGCACATACCAGCGGGGGACGTGCATCATGTCGTAGATCTGGCCATCAAGCAGCGTGCGGACCGGATATTGAAAGTGCGAAAATGCGAACAGGCCGCGCACCGGATTGAGGAAATCGAGCGCCGCCCAGGGCCAGGCGGCAATCATGACCAAATAGGCCAGCACCACGGCGGGGCTGACCACTAGGCATGAACGGCCCAAGAATTTCAGACGGTCGCGGCCGGGTTCAACGTTCGCCGATGTCGTCTCCATCAAAATGGCCACGACGCCGTAGACCGGCAGCATCAGCCCAAGCGCGCGCAATCCCAGCGCCGCACCGGCAAACAGACCGAGCAACACCACGTCGCATGGGCGCGGACGGGGCAAATCACGTGACACCCGCAGCAGCATGAGGGTTGCGGCCATCATTGCGGCCGCGAAAGTCACGTCCTTGGTATGATTGAACATGCCGCCGAACCACACGCCGCACAGCGTGAGCATCAGTGCCGCCAACAGTCCGGCGCGCGGCCCGGCGATCATCCGCGCACAGGCCCAGACCGCCGCAATGCCGCCGATACCGGTCAGCGCGCAGAGGATATGGCGCACGCTGTAGAGATCGAGCGGCAGCAGCTTGGCCAGCAGCGTGGCCACGACATCGAACAGCCCGCCGTAGAGGTAGAGATTGTCGAGATCAAAGAATGATCGATCGGTCATTCCGCTGGCGTAATATCGGATGATCAGTTCGCCGTAGCGCTGCTGCACACCCTCGTCATTGCTGATGGCGTAATCGCCGTAGCAGATCGCAACAATGACGACGAGAACCAGCAGCAATAAAAGGGCCGCAAGGTCAAACGGGTTGGTGCCAGACGCATGGCGCCCTGGCGTCGTGACCACTCTCATGTCTCCGTCCCGGCCGGATACACAGCGGTATTGTCATGCCACACCGCAACGCATCTTTCCACTAGCGGACATCACGGCGCCAGGAACGACTTCCCTCGGGCAAGCGAATTGCTGCACTGCACAAGCAGATCGTCACGTCCCGAGAACCGCGGTATCTCGCAGACAGCCCAAGGGCGTACCAATAAACGAACGCGCGCAACGCTCCAAACGCGGACCCTGTATTGGCGCAACGATCGGCATCTGGGGTCGCTATTCCGCGATGGTCTGGCGTGGAACCGCCGCGTAGGGATCAGCGTGCGCCACTGCGGCCCCTCTGATCTTGGTGCCCGGCATGATCTCAAAGCGCGGGTCGAAATCGACCATGGTCGACGCCAGCTGCTGCAAGATGCCTACGTTTCCGTCCACCTTCGCGGTCCCGGCCGCGATCTGCGCCTCAAGCGTCTTCGCCCCCATCATCGTCTGCTCCAGATCGGAGCGATTGATCGTGAGGGTGAGGTCGGGACTGGGAGCGAGGAAACCCTTGATGTTGGTAAGCGTTGCGTTCTCCAGCTCGATCAGGAATTTCTCGCCGTTGTCCGGCGTGATCAGGTTCATCGTGAACCGCATCCCTTCGGCCTTGCGGCTGTCCATCCGGATGCCCAGGAAGTTGAGGAACAATTCGGTCGACATCGCCCGCACCACATCGGGGCTGCTGGAGCTGGCGGTCTCGCCCTCCGGAATTCCAGTCCGGAGTTCGTAGGCGCCGGCCAGAAAGCTGTTCCGCAGGCCTGGATTCTCCTGCTGATACCCCAACTGCTCGAAGACATCGGCCAACAGGTCCTTGGCGGCCTGGTTCTGCGGCTCGGCCTGCACCAGCTTGTTGAGGATTTCCTGCGCCAGCAGATACTTGCCTTCGTCGTGCAGTTGCTGCCCACGGGCCATGATCTTTTGCGCGCCGCCCATCATCTCGACATAGAGCGGCGCGGAATCGCCCGGCGACAGCGGAATGAGTGTGGCCGGATTGCAATCCCAGAAGCCGAGATAACGCTGGATGACGCCACGGCTGTTGTGTTGTGGCGAGCCGTGATAGCCGCGGCAGAACCACTTGTTCTGGAGCCCCTTCGGGACCTCGTAGACGTTGTGAATCTCGTTGATGGTCACGCCCTGATTGGCGAGATGCAGTACCTGATTGTTCATGTGGGCATAGAGATCGCGCTGGCCGCGGAGAACTTCCTGGATTCTCGCGTTGCCCCAGCGCGGCCAATGATGCGAGGCGAACATCACCTCGGCCTCCAGACCGAAACGATAGAGTGCCTCGCCGATGTACTTCGACCAGTTCAGCGGATCGCGGACCGGAGCGCCGCGCAGCGTGTAGATATTGTGCAGGGACGCGATGACGTTCTCTGCCATCCACAGCGCCTTCATGTCGGGAATGTAGGTGTTCATCTCCCGCGGAGCTTCGGTATTCGGCGTGTTCTGGAACACCATCCTGACGCCGTCGACCTCGAACTCCTCGATGGGCTTTTCGACATGCCGGGTCGGTGCGATCAGACCCGTCGCGCCGGCCGAGATGGCCTGGCCGAGGCCCTGACCGACATAACCATGCGGGCTCACCGGCAGCAGCAGGCCGTACTGGAAAAACAGCCGCCGGTTCATCGCGTTCCCGGCATAGACGTTTTCAGAAACCGTGAACTCCATGAAGTCGACCGGTGCAATGATCGGAACCTTTCCCGATCGCACGTCCGCCTCGTCGACGATACCGCGCACGCCACCCCAATGATCGCCGTGGGTGTGCGAATAGATCACCGCGGACACCGGCAGGCCCTGTCCGACGTGCTGCTGGAACAGCTTCCATGCCGCGCGCACCACTTCTTTTGTCACGAGTGGATCGAAGACGATCCAGCCGGTCTTGCCGCGGACGAACGTGATGTCCGACAGGTCGAAGCCGCGGACCTGATAGATGCCCGGGATCACCTCATAGAGACCGTAGTTGTTGTTCAATTTGGACTGTCGGAGCAGCGAGGAGTGAATGCTGTCGAATTCCTCTTTTTCGTCCAGGAACCGGAACCGCTCCATGTCCCAGGCGACGTGTCCGGCATCCGCCGCGATCTTGAGGTCCTGCATCGGGGCAATGAGCCCTTTTTTCTGCTCCTCAAAATCCCTGGTATCGGCGAGCGGCAATGCCGCCTTGGCCTGCGTGAGCACGTCTCGCGTATATCTCGATGGCGCCTTGCCCTTCGGATGGAAATGCCCTTGCAGAGGAGCGGATGGCTGAGCGCGCGCAGGGCTCCCTTCCAGGGCCAAATGGCCGGCTACGGCAAAGGCCGCTCCCGCAGCAGGAAGGACTTGCACGAACTCTCGTCTGGTCGTCATCGCCTTCTCCCTATTTGATCGTACGGCACGCTTTCGGCACTATACGGGCGTGGGGCGCTCTCAGTTTCTCGAGGTTTGTCCGGAAATGGCCCATCGCGATATATCGTTGCGATGCGATGACTTGTCGCCTTTCGGGGGACAAAGCGGACATCGACTGGAAATTTGCCGAGCAATCGAAAATTTATGCGTACACGCCCTAGTCTTACTGCATGGTGACGTCGTCGTCGTCGAGGATACGGAGCGCGGCGCCCTCGACATCGTCGTACTGGCCGCTGCGCAGCGACCAGAGGAACGCCACGACCCCGATCAGGCCCAGCGACAGCGCCGCCGGCAGGAGATAGACCAAAACGTTCATGAGGTCGCCGTTCTTGGCACCACGGCAGCGGCCGGCGCCGCGGCGGCCTCCGGTCGCGGCGAAACTTTGGCGCGGCGCGCCCGCAAGGCATTCACCGTCACCAGGATCGACGAGCCGGACATCGCCAGTGCGGCGATCAGCGGTGTGACATAGCCGGCAATCGCAATCGGCACCGCGACCGTGTTGTAGATCACCGCAAGCCACAGGTTCTGGCTCATCAGCCGCCGCGCGCGCGTCGCGATCACGACCGCTTCGAGCACCGGCCTGAGCCGCTCGCCGAGAAAGACCGCATCGGCGTGCGCCTGGGTGACATGGGCGGCGTCGATCGGCGACAGCGAGACATGCGCCGCCGCCAAGGCCGGCGCATCGTTGAGGCCGTCGCCGACCATCAGCACGCGGCGCCCCCGCGCCTTCAATTCGTCGATCACGGCGATCTTCTGCACTGGGGTCAGCGCCCCGGACCAGTTTGCGATGCCCAGCGCTGCGGCGATCGGAGCGACCGCGGCCTCTCGATCACCCGACAGAATCATGACCTCGAGTCCGCGTTCGCGCATCGCCATCACGACCGGAATCGCATCCGGGCGCAGCGTCTGGCGGATCAGCAGCACGGCCGTCCGGCCGGCATGCGAGAAGGCGATCACCGAGGTCGCCGGATCGTCCGTCGCCGCAACGTCGGCGAGGCCGCAGAATGCGGGGCTGCCGAGCCGCGCCTCGCTGCCGTCGATCATCGCGCGCACGCCCTGCCCCGGCACTTCGACCGCCGCGTCACACGGCGTCTTGTCGCGTGCCTCGTGCGCAACAGCATGGGCAAGCGGATGCCGGCTCGACAGCGCGAGGCGTGCGGCGCGCTCCAACAGGTCGGCGTCGGTCCCATCGGGGTTGGCGACCCGCGGCTCCGGCAGCGTCAAGGTTCCGGTTTTATCGAAGATCACCGTATCGGCTTCGGCGAGTCGCTCGATCGCATCGCCGTTGTTGAGGATCAGGCCGGCACGGAACATGGCGCCGGACGCCACCACTTGTACCGCGGGAATCGCCAGCGCCAGCGCACACGGACAGGTAATGATGAGCACCGCAATCGCCGTGACGATGGCGTCGTGCCACGACGCACCGGCAATGAGCCAGCCCACCGCGGTCAGCGCCGCAGTGGCATGCACCATCGGCGCATAGAGCCGGGCGGCGCGATCGGCCAGCCGCAGATAGCGCGACTTGCTCGCAGCCGCCTTGTCGAGCAGGCGCTCGACCTCGTCGATCAGGCTGCCGGCACCGGCGGCGGTTACGCGCATTGTGAGCGCGCCCGAATAGTTCACGCTGCTCGCATAAACCTGCGCGTTCGGCGCGATCTTCCGGCGCACGGTCTCGCCGGTGATCAGGCTGTCGTCGATCTCCGAACTGCCGGAAATGACCACGCCGTCCGCCGGCACCCGCTCGCCGGGCCGCACCAGCAGGCGGTCGCCAGCCTTGAGCGCCGCCAACGGCACCATGACGACCTCGCCGCCACGCTCGAAGCGGTGCGCGACCTCGGCCTTCAGCGCCGCCAGATTGCCGGCCACGGCGCGGGTCTTGCGACGCACCGCATGGTCGACATAACGGCCGCACAGCAGGAAGAACAACAGCATGACGGCGGAATCGAAATAGGCGTGCTGAGCGTGATTCGCAGTCTCGACCACCGACATGCTGAGCGCCAGCAGCACGCCGAGCGAGATCGGCACGTCCATGTTGAGCTGACCGCTACGTAGCGCCCGCAACGCGCTCTGGAAGAACGGTTGGCCCGCATAGGCCACCGCTGGAATCGCGATCATCGCCGAAAGCCAATGGAAGAGGTCGCGGGTTTCCTGCGTCATGTCGCTGCCGGACCACACCGACACCGACAGCAGCATGATGTTCATGGCCGCGAAGCCTGCAACCGCCAGGCACTTCATCAGCCAGCGCGCGTGCTTGGCCTCGTCACTTTCGGCCCGCTCGACCTCGAACGGATGGGCACGGTAGCCGATCCTGGCGAGCGCGCCGATCACCTCGCCGGCCTGTAGTTCGTCGTCGCGCCAGTCGACCGAGAGCCGCCGGTTGGTGAAATTCAGCCGCGCGTCGACGATGCCGGGAATTTGTCTGAGACCACCCTCGATCTTGCGGATGCAGCCGGCGCAGCCGACGCCTTCGACCGCAAGGTCGATATGCGCGACGCCGGCCTTGTCATGCCGCACGAAGATCGAAAGATCGAGCGTTTCGGCCATGGGGCTCCTCACCGAAGGAAAACCCGGTTGCGCGAACGGAACATACGGCTGCCGTCGCGCAACAGGTCGATCGCCAGGGTCCAGGTGCCGTGCGCCGCGGCGACCTGCCCGTGGAACATTCCGGCGGTGCGTTCATTAAGCGGCACAACGATATCGCCGCGGCGGTCGGTCGGATGCACGAGCCGCGCGCTGGCGTCGAGACCGGCGAGCGGCCGGCCATCGGCGTCGCGCGCGACAAGCTCGACCACGGTCGTCTCGGGGCCGCCCGACACGGTCGCCTTCACCTGCCAATGCAGCCCGTCCTGAACCTCGGCGGCGGCAATCTCGCGCGAGAAATTGAGCCCCGCCTGATAGGCGTTCTCGGTCTCAACGCCGCCGAAAGTCGACACCGCCAGGCGAATCAGTACCGCATTCATGGCCGCGATCAGCCCGAAGAACGCCAGCAGGCAGATGAGCACCGTGCGGCCCGTTACTTCACGCGGTGGCCGGTTACTTCGTTCGGTGATGCTCATGGCTGCCTCAGGGTCCGCGGAAGTGATCGGTCACGGTCGCCTGCTGCCCGGTCTTCACGTCGGTGATCCGGAACGTCAGCGGGATCGAGGCATTCGGCGGCATTGGCTGGTAGCTGCTGACCAGCGCGCGCAGCTCGTAGGTCTGGTCGGGACCGACCGAGACGATCACGGTACGCCCGGTCGTAACCGTGTCGCCGACGACCTTGAGGTCCATGTCGGTCAGGCCCTCGACCGAGAGCGCGAAGGCGCGCGACTCCAGCGCCTTGTTGAGGATGCGCACCGTGTATCCGTTGCGCAATTCACCGTCGGACAGCCGCACGAACACCGGGTTGCGGTCGTGGATCACGCTGATCGACTCGATCTGCCGGGTGGCGAGCGAATACAGCATGATGGCGCCGACCAGCGCGATGATCGCCGCATACAGCACGGTGCGCATGCGGACGATCTTGAACACCGGCGTCTGGCCGCTCTCGCGAAGCTGGATGTTGAGGTCGGTGTCATACGCAATGAGCCGCGGCGGACGGCCGATCTTGGTCATCACGGTGTCGCAGGCATCGATGCACAGCCCGCACTGGATGCAGCCGAGGTTGGGCCCGTTGCGGATGTCGACGCCGGTCGGGCAGACAAAGACGCACTGGTAGCAATCGATGCAGTCGCCCGCCGGCTTGCCTTCCGCCCGCAGGGCGGCGTTCCGCTTCACCGAACCGCGCGGCTCGCCGCGGTCATAGCGATAGGTGACGTTGAGGGCATATTCGTCGGTCAGCGCGGCCTGGATGCGCGGCCACGGGCACATGTAGAGGCAGACCTGCTCGCGCATCAGGCCGGCGAAGGTATAGGTCGTGACGGTGAGGATGCCGATCCACAGATAGGCGATGAACGGCGCCTGGAAGGTCGCCAGATCCTTCACCAGCGTCGGCGCGTCGGAGAAGTAGAGCACCCACGCGCCGCCGGTCCACCACGCGACCATCAGCCAGAGAAAATGCTTGAGCGCGGCGCGCCCCACCCGCTCGGCGGTCCACGGCTGCTGATCGCGATGCAAATGCTCGCGCCGGTCGCCCTCGCACCAGCGCTCGATGGTCTGGAACAGGTCGGTCCACACCGTCTGCGGACAGAGATAGCCGCACCAGACCCGGCCCGCGACCGCATTCATCAGGAACAGCACCATCGCCGCCAGGATCAGGAGGCCAGTGAAGTAGTAGATCTCCTGCGGCCACAGCTCGATGAAGAAGAAATAGAACCGCCGGTTCGGAAAATCGACCAGGACGGCCTGATCGGGGGCGTTCGGGCCGCGGTCCCAGCGCACGAACGGCAGCGCGTAGTACACGCCGAGCGTCAGCAGCAGCACGGCCCATTTGATGTTGCGGTAGGTGCCGTGCACCCGCTGTGGATAGATTTTGCGGCGTGCGACGTAGAGCGGCCCTTCCTCCTCGGGCTCGGGAAGGCTCGAGACCGCACCTCCCGCCGGCGGTCGGGCCGCCTTTTCGGCCTCGCTCACCAGGTTAAGGAGCGCAGGCTGCGAGCCGCGGAAAGCGCTGAGGTCGACGGCGATGTCGCAGGCCGGGCACATCGCTTACTTCGCTCCTCCGCCGAGGGTGTAGACGTAGATTGCGAGTGCCTTGATGGTCGGGTCGTCCAGCCGCCCGCCCCATGCCGGCATGATGCCGCCGCGGCCGTTCCAGATGCCGTCGACCATGGCGGCCTTGTCGTTGCCGAACAGCCAGACCGCGTCCGTCAGGTTCGGCGCACCGACGTCCCGATTGCCCTTGCCGTCGGCGCCATGACAGGTGACGCAATTGTCGGCGTAGACCTTCTTGCCGGCGGCGAGATCGGCCTTCAGGTCGACCGAGAGGCCGGCGAGCGAGCGGACATATTCGACGACATTGTTGATGTCGGCGGACTTGAGCAGGCCGTCGCGGCCGAACGCCGGCATGACCGGCCCCTGCCGGCTCTTGGCATCGGCGGAGCGCACGCCGTGGCGGATGGTCTCGGCGATGTCCTCGATTTTGCCGCCCCAGATCCAGTCGTCGTCGTTCAGGTTCGGATAGCCCTTCGCGCCGCCGGCGCCGATGCCGTGACAGGGCGCGCAGTTCTCGGCGAATGCCGGCCGACCCTGCGCGCGGGCAAATGCCAGAAGCTGCGGGTCAGCGAGGATTTCCGGCAACGAGGCTGCGGCAAGCTTGCCGACCATCGGGCCGCGCTGCGCCCTGAGGGCATCGAGATCGGAGACCACGGCCTCGCGCGAGTTCCAGCCGAACATCCCGTTGGTCGCGGAGGCGATCAGCGGCCAGGCCGGATACACCAGCCAGTAGCCGATCGACCAGACGATGGTGGCGTAGAACACCCACAGCCACCAGCGCGGCAGCGGCGTGTTGAGTTCGCGGATGCCGTCCCAGACATGGCCGGTGGTCGCCGTGCCGGTGACCGGATCGATGTCGCGCTGATCGTGGGCGGAATTGGTGGACATGTCAGTCCTCACGAAGGGGAATGCGGGCGGCTTCGTCGAAGTGACGCTGGCGCGAAGGCCATAGCGCGTAAGCCAGCACGACGAGGAAAACCGCGACGAAGTAGGCGAGCCCCCAGGTCTGGGCGAATTCGGCGAGCGTGCGATAGGTCTGGTCCATGACGCTGCCTCAGCGGATGTTCGCTTTGTCGTTGTACAGTTTGAAGTCGACGAGGGTGCCCAGCACCTGCAGATAGGCGATCAGCGCGTCGGCTTCGGTGATGCGGCCGGGATTGCCGTCGAAATCGCGGGCCTGCGCCTTCGGGTAGCGCTTCAGCAGATCGTCGGCGTCCGGTGAGTCGGCGACCGCTTGCGCCTTGGCGTCGGCCTCGGCGTTGGCGATCATCTCGGCGCCGTAAGGCACCCCAAGCACGGCCTGCACCCGAAGGTCGTCGCCGATGTGTGCGAGATCGACCTCGGTCTTGGCCAGCCACGGATAGGCCGGCATCACGGTGCCAGGCACCACCGACTTCGGCGAGTTGAGATGTTCGCGGTGCCAGTCGTCGGAATACTTGCCGCCGACCCGCGCCAGGTCGGGGCCGGTGCGCTTCGAGCCCCACTGGAACGGCCGGTCGTACATGCTCTCGGCGGCGAGCGAATAGTGTCCGTAGCGCTCGACCTCGTCGCGCAGCGGCCGGATCATCTGCGAGTGGCAGTTGTAGCAGCCCTCGCGCACATAGATGTTGCGGCCGGCCAGCTCGAGCGGCGAGTAGGGCCGCACGCCATCGACCTTCTCGATCGTGTTCTTCAGGTAGAACAGCGGCGTGATCTCGATCAGGCCGCCGATCGCGATCACGACCAGGATGCCGAGCACGAGGAAGACGGAGTTCTTCTCGAAAATCTGGTGTCTCTGCCAGAGCGACATTTCACTTTCCTCACTCTGCCGGTGCCAGCGCCGGTTGGTTCAGGGTAGCGATGGCTTCCCGCGGATAAACGGTACGCCACAGGTTCCACACCATGATCAACGCACCGGCGAGGAACAGTGCGCCGCCGAGCGCCCGGATGACGTAAAACGGGTGCATGGCTTCGACCGTCTCGATGAACGAATATTCGAGGAAACCGAGCTTGGTGTAGGCGCGCCACATCAAGCCCTGCAGGATGCCCGACACCCACATCGCCGAGATGTAGAGCACGATGCCGATGGTCGAGATCCAGAAGTGCCAGTTGACGAGCTTGAGCGAATAGAGCTGGCGATTCCACAGCCATGGCACGAGGCAGTAGATCGCGCCGAACGACACGTAGCCGACCCAGCCGAGCGCGCCGGAATGCACGTGACCGATGGTCCAGTCGGTGTAATGGCTGAGCGAGTTGACGGCCTTCACCGACATCAGCGGTCCTTCGAACGTCGCCATGCCGTAGAACGCCACCGACACCACCAACATGCGCAGCACCGGGTCGGTGCGCAGCTTGTCCCAGGCGCCCGACAGCGTCATGATGCCGTTGATCATTCCGCCCCAGGACGGCATCCACAGCATGATCGAGAACGTCATGCCGAGCGTCTGCGCCCAATCCGGCAGCGCGGTGTAGTGCAGGTGATGCGGGCCAGCCCAGATGTAGAGGAAGATCAACGCCCAGAAATGGATAATGGAGAGCCGGTAGCTGTAGATCGGCCGGTCCGCGCGCTTCGGGATGAAGTAGTACATGATGGCGAGGAAGCCCGCGGTCAGGAAGAAGCCAACCGCGTTGTGGCCGTACCACCACTGCACCATTGCGTCCTGCACGCCGGCCCAGACGATATAGGACTTCGGCGAATAGATCGAAACCGGAATGGTGGCGTTGTTGCCGAGGTGAAGCACCGCGATGGTGACGATAAAGGCGAGATAAAACCAATTGGCGACGTAGATGTGCGGCTCGGTACGCCGCATCAGCGTGCCCATGTAGACGAGGAAATACGTGACCCAGACCACCGTCAGCCACAGGTCGGCGTACCATTCGGGCTCGGCGTATTCCTTGCTTTGGGTAATGCCGAGCAGATAGCCGGTGCCGGCGATGACGATGAAGAAGTTGTAGCCGAGCACGACGAACCAAGGCGCGATGTCGCCCGCGAGGCGCGCGCGGCAGGTGCGCTGCACGACGTAGAACGAAGTGGCGAGCAGCACGTTGCCACCGAACGCGAAGATCACCGCCGAGGTGTGCAGCGGCCTGATCCGGCCGAAGGAAATCCACGGCAAGTCGAAATTGAGCACCGGAAAGGCGAGTTCGAGCGCAGCCCACAGCCCGACCGTGAAACCTGCAATGCCCCAGACCACAGCGGCGGCGGTGGCGAACTTGACCGGGCCGAAATTGTAATTCGGTTTGTCATCGACTGAGAGCGGCGGCAGTGCCGCGGGCCGATCATAGTAGCGGTTGAGAATGAGAAACACGACGGCGATACTTGCCGCCGCCGACAAATAGGCATGAAAGGCGTATTCGGGCGTATGAGCATTCGCTGCAATCAGCAAAGCGCCGACACCCAGCGCCGCGAATGCGATTGCGGTCCCGCCCTCGCCGAATGTCATGTATTTCTTGGGTACGATGATGTCCGTCATATCTCGCGCCTCGAATCGTGACACGGCGTTTGGAATCTGAGCCGGCCGCATTGATATGATGCTGCAGCGCAATGCAGCTCACTTTGACGCAAATCAATACCGGACCGCGTCGTGACGTATTCACATGGAGAAGTTTGAAAGCGAGCGTTCCGCGCGCATCTCGTGCCGGCGTTAGCGTTGCAGCGACTGCAGATATTCCATGACGTCGTTGAGCTGGTCGGGCTCAAGCCGAAACTGCGGCATGGTCGGATGAGTGGCGGTGATGCCTTCGGCCAGGCGGCGGCGCAGGGTCTCGAGCGGGAACTGCTGGATCAGCGTGCGGAACGGCAGCGCGATCTTCAGCGGGCTGTCGCTCACCGGGTCGACCGAATGGCACTGCGCACAATGCAGGCGCACGAACGTCAAGCCGCGTTGCGCGGCCGGCGACTGCTGCGCCAAGGCCGGCGCGACCGGTCCTGCCGCCATTGCGGCCAGCAGGACCGCGGGCCACGTCGCCCGCTTAACGGCCGCACCGGCCTTGGCAGCGTTCCGTCGTAACAACAGGTTGAGCATTGGCAATTCCCCCTCGCCGCGTCAGCGGCCACGATCCGTGTCACACTTCGGCGCTGCAGCCAGTGGCGCTCCGGTCCGGCCCAGCGGACCCGCATCGCGCGCGTGGGTGGCGAGGCATACCATCCATTGCGCCGTATCGGGCCACTTGCCGGCGAGCGTGCGCAGGTCGTTTGTCGGCGCGCTGCCTCGACCACACCGCCACCGCCGAAGATTTTCGAGCAGCGTCAGCATCGTGGTCAGCCGTTAAGGCGCCCCAAGGCCGCCCGGTTGCGCAACACCACGTGCCGTGAACTGGGCAGTTCGATCGCCGCCGTACTCTCGAGGTGGGTCAGGGTGCGTGATACGGTTTCAATCGTAAGGCCGAGATAATCGGCAATGTCCTGGCGCGACATCGGCAACTCGAACGCCTTGTCGCACGACATCCGCGCGGCCATCTCCAGCAAAAAGCTTGCGACGCGTTCCTGCGCGGTCTTGATCAACAGCAGGATGTGATCCTGCACGCGCCTAAGTTCCTCTCCAGTGAGCGTCCACAGCTGGCGGGCAATATCGTTGTCGCGCTGAGCGAGCGCCACCACGGTGCTGCGCTTGATGATCGAAATGTTCGAATCGACGATGGCCTCGGCCGAGAAGGAGTGATCGTCGCCCATTTCCAAGCCGAAAATATCGCCCGGGAGGTAGAATGCACCGATCTGCCGGCGGCCATCACTCAAGACCTTGTAGGTGCGGACCGAACCGCTGATGACCTTATAGAGGTACTCGGCCGGCTCGTTCTCGCCGTAGATCTCGACGTTGCGGCCGAAGTTCATGGCCACGCCCATCAGTTCGATCGACCCATGAGCCGGACGCGCCCGCGCCGGCGCCCTGCCCGCTATCGCCATTGCCTGCCGATTGAGACCGCTGGGGAGCGCTGTCTGGGTCAACATGCCCTGTTTCCTCTGTTAATATGAATGATGGATATCCCGCGGCTGGCGGTCTAAAAATTCAGATATTGACCCTAGGGGAAATCCCGGAGACGCCGCGCCGGACCCGTTCGACCACCCCGTCGGCATGGCGTAAGACCGCGTCAGCGCTGAAGAAATTCCGACGACCCGCCGGGGGCGCGAATCCGAGTAACACAAAGCGATGGCCAACCTGGTGTTGCCGCCGACCGATGTGAGCACGGTGAGCCGGCCGGATCTTCGGACGGCGCTGCGGCAAGACGCGGCGATTTATGCTCTTTCGCTGTTGTTGGTAGTGGTCGCGTATCTTCTGCGAATGTGGGCCGGGCCGACGCTCGGCGGCCAGGCGCTCTACCTGTTCTTCGTACCGTCGGTGCTGATCGCCGGCGCGCTTGGCGGCCTCGGACCAGCATTACTGGCGACTGGTGCCAGCCTGATCCTGCATCTCACACTCACCGGCGCGTACCACAATCTTATCCAGCCGGACTCACCGCTGTTCGTCGCCGAATGGGCACGGGTTGGCATCTTCGCACTGCTGGGTGTTGGGATTGGCTGGCTCGGCGAGCGGCTGCGAACGACCCGCCAGCAGGCCGCCGCCCGCGAGGCCCACCTCGTGTCGATCCTCGCCACCGTGCCGGACGCGATGATCGTTATCGACACGAAGGCCACTATCCGGCTGTTCAGTTCGGCAGCGGAGCGGCTGTTCGGCTACAGCTCGACTGAAGCGCTCGGCCGCAATATCAAGATGCTGATGCCGTCCCCTTACCGTGAGAATCACGACAGTTATCTCGACCGTTACCTGGCCACCGGCGAGCGGCGGATCATCGGCATCGGCCGCGTCGTGGTCGGCGAGCGCAAGGACGGTTCGACTTTCCCGATGGAACTTGCCGTCGGTGAAATGAAATCGAACGACCAGCCTTTCTTCACCGGCTTTATCCGCGATCTGACCGAGCGGCAGAAGACCGAAGCCCGCCTGCAGGAGCTGCAGTCGGAGCTGGTGCATATTTCGCGGTTGACCGCGATGGGCGAAATGGCCTCGACGCTGGCGCACGAGCTCAATCAGCCGTTGTCGGCCATCGCCAACTACATGAAGGGCTCGCGCCGGCTTTTGGAGGGCAAGGATGACGACCGCTCCAGCATGATGCGCGATGCGGTCGACAAGGCCGCCGAGCAGGCGCTGCGGGCGGGACAGATCATCCGCCGGCTGCGCGACTTCGTCGCCCGCGGCGAAAGCGAGCATCGCATCGAGAGCGTCAAGAAACTGGTCGAGGAGGCGAGCGCGCTGGCGCTCGTCGGCGTCAAGGATCAAGGCATTCGCGTGCGTTTCCAGCTTGATCCCGCCGCCGACCTTGTGCTCGCCGACAAGGTGCAGATTCAGCAGGTGCTGCTCAACCTGATCCGGAATGCGATCGAGTCGATGGAGGCTTCGCCACGGCGCGAGTTACTGGTATCGACGACCGCCACCAAGGACGACATGGTGATGATCGCGGTGGCGGACACCGGTTCGGGCATCGCGGCCGAGGTTGCCGCGCACCTGTTCCAACCGTTCATCACCAGCAAGCTCCACGGCATGGGGGTGGGGCTGTCGATCTCGCGCACCATCATCGAGGCGCACGGCGGTCAGATCTGGACGGACGAAAATCCGGGCGGCGGCACGATCTTTCGATTCACGATTCGCAAGGTAAGCAAAGATGACATCGGCGACGCCGTCTAAGCCCATGGTCCATGTCATCGACGACGATGACGCCGTCCGCGATTCGCTCGCCTTCCTGCTGCGTTCGGCGGACATCGACGTCACCACGCACGAAAGCGCCGCGGCGTTCCTCCGTGGTGGCGTGCCGGGCGGCATTGGCTGCCTCGTTACCGACGTGCGCATGCCCGAAGTGGGCGGCATCGACCTGCTGCGCCACTTGCGCGGGCTCAACCTCAAGGTGCCGGTCATCGTCATCACCGGCCACGGCGAAGTGCCGCTCGCGGTCGAGGCCATGAAGCTCGGCGCGACGGATTTTCTCGAAAAGCCGTTTTCCGACGAGGTGCTGCTGGCTGCGATTCGCACCGCGCTCGCATCGGAGCAAGACAATGCCCGCCGCAGCGCCGAGCTGGCGGCGATCAACGAAAAGCTCGCCTCGCTGTCGAACCGCGAGCGGCAGGTGCTCGATGGCCTGGTCGCCGGCCAACCGAACAAGACGATCGCCTACAACCTCGACATCAGCCCGCGCACGGTCGAAATCTACCGTGCCAACCTGATGACCAAGATGAATGCATCGAGCTTGTCGGAGCTCGTCCGCATGGCGCTGGTGGCAGGGATTCTCGATCGCGCCAAGGACGCCTGAAAGAGCTGCTGCAAAGTCCCACTCGCCTCCCGCGCTTTCCGTTGAGCTAGATCAAGGCCTGACCGTGTGAATTGCCGCCTACTCATTTGCTGTGCGAGGCGAGGCAGCGCATACGCCATGGGTCAGAATCACGGAGCCGCAGCGGCGATTGTCGGCATTGTCGACGACGATCCCGCGGTGCGCAATTCGCTCAAGTTCTCGCTGGAGCTTGAAGGGTTTTCCGTCGGCGTCTTTGCCAGTGCGGCCGAGTTGCTGCGAGTCCACGATCTTGCAGGCTTCAACTGCCTCGTCATCGATTACAACATGCCGGGCATGAACGGCTTGGATCTCGTTGTTCAACTGCGGGAGTTGCGGGTGTCCGCACCGATCATCCTGATCACCAGCGGCCCATCCAAGGCCGTGGTCGCCCGCGCCGACCGGGCCAGCGTCTATATCGTCGAAAAGCCGTTGTTGGGGAACACCTTGCTTGACAGAATCCACGAAGCGGTCGCCCCCAAGGCACCGCCGACGGTGAATTGACCGAGATGCGCCTCCGGCTCGCCTATCCGCTGCTTGCCGCCACGGTCCTGCTGCCCGCCGCCGGGCATCGCACGGCCGCGCAGGATGTGAACACCGCCATGCTCAGGCGCGGGGAGACGCTGCTGACCACCAACTGCGCGCCCTGCCATGCGGTCGGCAGAACCGGCGGCAGCCCACGGCAAGATGCCCCGACCTTCCGGTCGCTTTCGAAAAAATATCCGATCGAAACGCTGGCCGAATCCCTGGCGGAGGGGCTGTTCACCGGCCATCCGGACATGCCGGAATTCACCTTCAAGGCTCCCGACGTCGGTGCCATCATTGCCTATCTCGAATCGATCCAGGAGCGCTAATTAGCGTCGGCTGGTACCTGGCAGCGGCCCGCCAGCAATGCCTCCGAGTTCCCATCGCCCTCGCTTGTATTTGCCCGTAATGGCAGGCACATGCGTCCGATGGATACGTCGTTGGATCAGTCGGGGCGGACCGCCCCGTTAAGCCCGCGCCGCGAGAAGCTCGCCGGTTCGCTCTCCAATCTGCTTCAGCCGATCCGGGCGTTCCGGTGGCGGTACCTGCCGCTGCTCATGGTCTATTTCGCCTACGGCGCGCTCGGCCTGATCGACGTGACTCGCGACATGTGGGTCAAGGAAAGCCTGACGCTCAATCCGGCGCAGCTTGCCGAGATCGGCGTCTGGCTGAACCTGCCGTGGACCGTCAAGATGGTGTTCGGCGAACTGGTCGACAGCGTGCCGATCTTCGGCTCGCAGCGCCGGTCCTACATCCTGATCGGCGCGACGCTGACCGCATGCGGCCTGCTCACGCTGGCCGGCGCCGCCGGCGGGTGGCTCACGTTCACGGTCCCCGGCAAGCTCTACCTGACCGGCGCGCTGCTGATCGTGATCGGCACGGTGGTGCAGGACGTGGTGGCCGACGCCATGTCGACCGAGGTGGTGTCCCGCGTCGACGAGGCGGGCGGCGCACGGTCCGATCACGACATCCGTGCCGATCTCGGCATGGTTCAGGTCCTCGGCCGCCTCTCGCTGTCGGCCGGCATTCTGGCGGTGGCCGGGCTGTCGGGCTGGCTCGCCGGTTTCCTGCCGCGGGAAACGGTATTCTTCCTCGGGCTGATCATACCGGTCATCTCCGTGACCGGCGTCATGCTGATCAAGGCCGAGACCGTCGAGCGCCGGCCGATCGACTGGCGCATTCTCGGCGGCGGCCTCGCCTTCGGCGCGGTCGTGCTCGCCCTGGCGCTGTCGTCCGTGCCTTATGGGCAGGAGCTGATCTTCGTCGTGTCGATGGCGGTGATCTGCACCATGCTGGTATTCGTGACGCGCGATCTTGACCACGAGAGCCGGCTCGCCATCCTGTACACCAGCATCATCATCTTCGCGTTCCGGGCGACGCCTGCGGTCGGAGACGGCTATTTCTGGTGGACGCTCGACGTCCTCAAGTTCGACGAGGCATTCTACGGCACGCTGCGGCAGACCGCGGCGGTCATCGCGCTCGTCGCCATGTGGCTGTTCAGCAGGCAGCTGACCGAGTATTCCGTCACCAAGGTGCTGTTCTGGCTCGCCGTCGCCGGCACCGTGCTGTCGCTGCCGAACATCAGCCTCTACTACGGATTGCATCACTGGACCGAGGAGCATTTCGGCTTCGGCGCGCGCACCATCGCGCTGATCGACGCCGCAACCACATCGCCGTTCGCGCAGCTCAGCATGATTCCCCTGCTCGCGCTTGTCGCCTACTACGCCCCGGCCGGCCACCGCGCCACCTGGTTCGCCCTGATGGCGTCGCTCATGAACATGGCGCTGGTCGCCGGGCAACTGCAGACCAAGTATCTCAACCAGATCTTCGTCGTCGAACGCGGCGCCTACGACGAACTCGGCGTGCTGCTGATCACCGCTATTGCGCTCGGCTTGGTCATCCCGGTTGCCGCCATCGCGCTGTTCGGGCGCCGCATCTGAAGCGCTGTCGGTTGACTCACATCAACAGGCGATTGCGCCTTGCCCCTAGGATGATCTAGGTTCCGCGGGTTTTCATCGTACGGGATGCATCATGATCAAGGATATCGTCGTCAATCTCTCGGTCGGCGCGCAGCGCGACGTGGCCGCGGAATATGCCATGTCGATGGCGCGCCACTTCGGCGCGCATCTCGCGGCCGTGAGCTTTTGTTACGAGATGGTTGTTCCCGGCAGCGTGTTTGGCAGCGTCGCGACTGGCCTCATCCAGGCGCAGCGCGCCGAAAGCGAGAAGGCGGCGGCCGCCGCCATCACCGGCTTTGAGGAGACCGCGCGGCTCGCCGGCGTGTCGTTCGAAACGCGGCTCTTCCACGCTCCGCTGGTCGATGCGGTCGAGATGTTCGGCCGAATCGCACGCCGCTACGACTTCGCGGTCGTGCCGCAGGAGGAGCCGGACACGCCGCCGGGCCGCGACATGATCATCGAGGCAGCATTGTTCCAATCCGGCCGCCCGGTCGTGATCGTGCCTTATATTCAGAAGGATGGCCTCAAGCTCGACCGGGTTACGGTCTGCTGGGACGGCAGCCGTAATGCCGCTCGTGCGGTCGCTGATGCCATGCCGATCCTGCAGAAGGCGAAGTCGGTCGAGGTCGTCGTCGTCATCGGGGCGCACGGCAAGTCCAACGAGCTGCCGGGCGCCGACATCGCCCATCATCTGGCGCGCCACGGGCTGAAAGTCGAGCTGGCGGAGCTGGTCGCTGACGACATCGACGTCCCCAACACCATCCTGTCCCACGCCGCCGACGTCGGTACCGATTTCATCGTGATGGGAGGTTACGGCCACTCGCGCTGGCGGGAATTCGTGCTCGGTGGCGCCACCCGCGCGATGCTGAGCTCGATGACGGTGCCGGTCCTGATGTCACATTAGTGGGGCCGGCTGGCGGGACCGCGATTTCGCCGGTCTCAACCCGTGGATTGATCTAGCTCAATGCCACCCTCCCGCTCGGCGTGGTCGTCTTGCCTCCACATAGGAGGCTTGCCATGCCCGCGGAAACCGCTCTCGCCCTCTTCGCTATCGTCATTCCATTCGCAGTCTTCATGGCCGTCTTGGCTTGGGCGCAAAGTCGCACCGGTAGTGCGGGGTGATTTTACTCCATATGCTATCTCGCTTTCGGCAATCGGCCGAAAGCCGCTGAAGCGAGCCGCATGCGGACCGGCACGACCTTGATGATCAAATTGCGCTTGGTGTTCGCCGTGCTCTTCGCCGCCATCAGCGCGGTGCCGATGCCTGCGCGGGCACTCATCCACGCGCCCTCCATCCGGCATATGCACGCCGCGCCGGCTGCCGGCCCTGCCCTCGCCCATGCGGGGCACAATATCGAGCATCGCGATCACGGCGCGAACGGACATCACCACGGCCACCTCGGCGCCGTGACGGCCGCCGACGATGCACCAAGCGCTCCGCAGCTGGTGGACGGCGTCATACCCTGCCATTCGGCGGCCTGCTGTATTGCGGTCACGCAGTGCCTGCCGTCCGTCCCGGCGACGGTCCTGCTCCTGCTCGGCAGGCTCGTGGCTCAGCCGACGCCGATCATCGTCGCGGTAACGCCCGATCCGGTCGTGCCGCCGCCTCGCCTCCAAGCCTGATCCGCTCACCCATTTCGATTCAAACGGCGCCGCGCTGGGCCCTTGGCGGGCGCGCGCCGAACCACAGGCTTTGGAGACATCAACATGAAACTCACGATTCTGCTCGCCGCCGGTGCGGTGGGGCTCGCGTCAGTGACGGCGTTCGCCCAGATGCACCACCCGAACCCGAACATTCCAATGCAGCCGCCGCACCAGCGCATGGGCCCGCCCATAAAACAGCCAGGCGGCATGCATCACGGCATGCCGGGCGACACGCACGGCAGCATGCATGGCGGAATGCACGGCAACATGCACGCCAGCATGCACGAGGGTATGCACGGTAGCGTACCCGGGCACGGCGTAGTGCACCCGAAAGGCGACAATGGCCCGTCGAGCCTCGCCTTCCGGGGCATCAACATGAAGATGCACGAGGGTATGAACATCACCTTCAGCGGCAACGCCGACGTCGACTTCGTCAAGGGAATGATTCCGCATCACCAGGGCGCAGTCGACATGGCGAAGACCGTTCTGGCGTTCGGCAAGGACCCCGAGGTGAGGAAGCTCGCCGAAGAAATCATCAAGGCGCAGGAAAGCGAAATCGCCTTGATGAACGAGTGGCTCAAGCGCCGCGGTCAGTAATCCTTGCACGACGGCTGGCGGGACGAATCATCGTTTCGCCAGCCTCGCATCGCCAAGTATTAATTGTATCATGGTGCAAGACGGAGCACTTCGCATCGTGCTGCAAAAGGATTCGGCGATGAGCTACGAAACCCTAATGGTGCATCTCGATGCCGAAAGGGATTCGGAATCGCGGGTCCAGGTGGCGCTGGCTCTCGCCGACCGCTTTCAGGCTGCGCTGATCGGTGTCGCCGGCCTCGCGTTGCGTCCGCGGTTCGTTGCCGGCGGCATCGCCGTGTATTCCGAACCCGCGCCCGATGAACTGCAGAAGATGAATGCGCTGCTCGACGACCTAGGCCGACGCTTCCTCGGCAAGGGTCGGCATATCCCACACATCGAATGGCGCTCCGCCCTCGAATCGTCGTTCGAACTGGTGGCGCGCGAGGCACGGGCCGCCGACCTGGTCGTCCTGGGTCCGCGGCGAACCGCCGGTCAAATGCACGACCTGATCGATCCCGGAGCCATCATTCTTCGCGCCGGGCGGCCGGTTCTGGTCGTCCCCGACACGGTGCCGCCGCTCGGCCTGCATCGCGCGATCGTGGCGTGGAAGGATACCCGGGAATGCCGGCGCGCCGTCTACGACGCCATTCCGCTGCTGAAGCATGCACGCGAGGTGCTGTTGTTCGAGGTCGGCGAAGAAGACAACAAGACCGAAGCCAAGAAGGTGCTCGCCGACATGACCCGCTACCTCGTCCACCACAAGGTCCTGGTGGGCGGCGAAATCTGGCGACGCGCCAGGGCACCGACCGCTGCCGAGATTCTCGAGATCGTGCGCGCCGAGAAGGCCGACCTGATTGTCGCGGGGGGCTACGGTCACAGCCGGCTGGGCGAATGGATTTTCGGCGGCGTCACCCACGAGTTGCTGGCGCAAAGCGCAGTCTGCTGCCTGCTCTCACACTGACGTTTGCCGCCGCCGCAAAGCGCGGGATCAGGCCGCCGGCTCGACCGAGGCCACGCGGAAAGTGTGCAGGTCGCCATCCTCGTCGCGGATCGAGACATATTCGCCGAGCGAGAACGCATGCACGCCGAAGCGATAGCCGGCTTCGTCGTCCTCGGTGGTGTCGGCCTCATAGTCGAACACCCAGCGCGCGTGCTCGGCGCCGCCCGGCTTGTGGACCAGTCGTCCGTGCTTGTCGTCCTCGCCGGGCCAAAACCGTCGCACGCCGCAATGCTCGCGATATTTGTGCCAGAGTTGCGAATCGATGTGCCCCTTCTCGTCGAGCGGCGCAACGAATTCATAACCGTGCTTCGCGGAGCCCGATGGAAATTCTTTCGATCGCGCGAGGTTGAGCCTGATGCGCTTGAGGACGTGCGGCAGTGCCATGGAGGTTTCCTTGGGACCATCTGCAAAGTGGATCGCGCCATGTTCGCCGCGCCTGCTGCAACGGCATTGATTTGCATCAAGATCGTTTGGACGCAACCGCGCGGTGCGCTGCCTCTCGCGAGATCAGAACGTCGCCGCCTGGCGATCGAGTCGCCGCAGCCGCCCGCGCGCCCGTCGCATTGAACCGACGCCCAGCCGGACGATGAACCGGCTCCACCGCCGCGCCTGCCAGGCCATTCCGGTCTCGGTCGACAGCGCGCGCAGGAAGTAGGCCTTGGCGAGGCTGGCCGCATCGCAACCCACCTTGACCTCGTCGTCGTAAAACGCCGCGATCTTCTCCACGCCCATTCCGGGATCGGCGAGCCAGCGCGGAATGTGCTCGTGGCAGAGCCGCTCCACGTCGGTGAACACCTTGTTGCAGCCGGTCCCCGCCGCCGGACACGATGTCGCGAACGCATCGCCCACCAGGACGATCCCGGCCTGGCGGTGTCCGGTCGAAACGTAAAGGTCGACCGGGCGGGTTTTGACCGGCTGCGGAATTTCGAATTCGCCGAGCAGGTTGCGCAGGCTCGGCTGCAACGTGAGCAGCGCCGACACCGGCTCGGTCCGCATCTGCCCCAGCCACGGGTCGTCCATGTCGCGATAGACGAAGAGGTTGGCGCGC
>JBFXEX010000020.1:0-60596 GCA_050179645.1 Xanthobacteraceae bacterium
TCTCCGCGGTCGCTGCCGCTCCGACGCTCCCCGGCAAGCAGCGCTTCCGCACGTGGGATCCGAGGTCGCAGACCTACCTGGGCTTCGATGGCCTGCGCCATCCCTGCCGGGATTAAACAGCGGCACCTGACTGGTCGACACCCTCACCGCGTCATGGCCGGGCTTGACCCGGCCATCCACGTCTTTCATTCGTCGCGAAAAATTAAGACGCGGATGCCCGGCCTTCGCCGGGCATGACGAGTCGATCTACGGTGCTTGGCGATTAGTCCGACAGCGCGCCGCGAATGCCGGCCCGGACGGCGACGATGCCGTCACGCGCGAGCTGGTCGGCACGCTCGTTGAGATCGTGGCCGGCGTGCCCCTTCACCCAGTGCCACCGCACCTGATGAGGGGCAAGCGCGGCGTCGAGCCGCTGCCAGAGATCGACGTTCTTGACCGGCTTCTTGTCGGCGGTGCGCCAGCCGTTGCGCTTCCAGCCTTTGATCCACGTCATGATGCCGTTGCGCACGTACTGGCTGTCGGTGTGAAGATCGACCAGACAAGGGCGCTTGAGCGCCTCGAGCGCGGCGATCGCAGCCATCAGCTCCATGCGGTTGTTGGTGGTGTGCGGCTCGCCGCCTTTCATCTCCTTCTTGTGATCGCCAAACTCCAGGATCGCTCCCCAACCGCCGGGCCCGGGATTGCCCGAGCAGGCGCCGTCGGTGTGGATCACAACATGTGGATCGCTCATGCGTCGAACCCGTAGTCGCGCGCGGTCCCGACTCGCTGGTGGAAGCGCAGCTTGCGGTAATATTCCAGCGGGTCCTTGGGACGGACCAGCGCGCCGGGCGGCACGTCAAACCAGTCGACCAGCCGCGTCAGCAGAAAACGCAGCGCTGCTCCGCGCACAAGCCGAGGCAGCGCTTCGATCTCCGTCGCCGACAGCGGCCGCACCGCGGTGTAGGCCGCGAGCAGGCTGCGGCCCTTGGTGACATTGAACGACTGGTCGCTCTCGAAGCACCAGGCGTTAAGGCAGATCGCGACGTCGTAGGCGAGCGCGTCGTTGCAGGCGAAATAGAAATCGATCAGCCCGGACAGCGTGTCGCCGAGAAAGAACACGTTGTCGGGGAACAGGTCGGCGTGGATGACGCCCTGCGGCAATCGCGTGGGCCACGCGCCTTCGAGACAGGCGAGTTCGTCGGACAGGCACCGCTTCAGGTCGCGTTGCACCTCGTCGGCGCGCGCAGCACAAACCTCATAGAGCGGCCGCCAGCCTTCGACCGACAGCGCGTTCTTGCGCTTGAGTTCGAAATCGAGGCCGGCGAGATGCATCTTGGCGAGCGTCGTCCCAAGCGCCGCGCAGTGCGCCGCGGTCGGCCGCCGCAGCCACATGCCGTCGAGGAACGTGATCACCGCGGCCGGCCGGCCGGCGACCTTGCCGAGCACCTCGCCAGAACAGTTCTTGACCGGCTGCGGGCAGGTGATGCCGCGCTCGTGCAGGTGCTCCATCAGGCCGAGAAAGAATGGCAGGTCGCCGGCCGCGACGCGCCGCTCGTAGAGCGTGAGAATGAAATAGCCGCGGCTGGTGTGGACCAGGAAGTTGGAATTCTCCACGCCCTCGGCGATGCCCTTGTAGGACAACAGCTCGCCGAGATCGTAGCCGGCCAGGAAGCCTGCGAGCTCTTCCCCGGTCACATCGGTGTAGACGGCCATTTCAGTTCAAATCGGAGGGGTTGAGAACCACAGGGATTGTAGGGTGGGCAAAGGCGCGTAGGCGGGCTCTCCACGGCGACGAAACATTACATGCGCCGTGCCCACGCGCCTTCTCCTGCCACGCGGTTCATTCTCCGTGGGCACGGCGCTGCATCCGCATGCGTGGCTCGATCAGCATCTGAGGTTCGCGCCTTTGCCCACCCTACGGTCCGCGTTCCGCTACTCCGCGGCCTCGTTCTCCCTGAGCACCCGCGGCAGCGGAAAGAATATGCTCTCCTCGGCGGTCGTGACCGTTTCGACCTTGACGTTGTAGCGCTCGGCGAACGCCGCGATCACCTCCTCGACCAGCACCTCGGGCGCCGAGGCGCCGGCGGTGATACCGAGGCTTCCGATGTTGCTGAACATCGTCCAGTCGATATCGGCGGCGCGGTTGACCAGCGCGGCCCGCGAGCAGCCGGCGCGCTCGGCCACCTCTTTCAACCGCTGGGTGTTGGACGAGTTGGGTGAGCCGACCACCACCATGGCGTCGACCCGCGGCGCCACCTCCTTGACCACCTCCTGGCGGTTGGTGGTGGCGTAGCAGATGTCTTCCTTATGCGGCCCGTGGATCTGCGGAAACTTGGCCTTGAGCGCCGCGACGATGCCGGCGGTGTCGTCCACCGAAAGGGTGGTCTGCGTCACGTAGGCGAGGTTCGCGGGATCGCGCGGCTCGAAGGCCGCAATCTCATCGACGGTCTCGATCAGCGTGATGGCGCCGGGCGGAAGCTGGCCGATGGTTCCGACCACCTCGGGATGGCCGGCATGGCCGATCAGCAGAATCTGCCGACCGCGCTTGTGGTGAATTTCCGCCTCGCGGTGCACCTTGGTGACCAGCGGGCAGGTGGCGTCAAGTGCGAAGAAGTTCCGCTTCTTGGCCTCATCCGGGATCGACTTCGGCACGCCATGGGCCGAGAAGATCACCGGCGCAGTGGTCTCGGGGATTTCGTCGAGTTCCTCGACGAAAATGGCGCCCTTGGCCTTGAGGCTCTCGACCACGAACCGGTTATGCACGATCTCGTGGCGGACATAGACCGGCGCGCCGTAGCGGGCGATCGCCAGCTCGACAGTGTCGATGGCGCGCACCACGCCCGCGCAGAAGCCGCGCGGGGAGCACAGCATCACCCGCAACACTGGCTTTGCGGCCGTGGAGGTTGAAGCAACAGTCATACGATCCTCGGTTCTAGAACGAAATCGCACAATCGCGATTTGATCTAAGTATTCGTTCGGTCGCATGATCTGATCCGAAAGGTCTGCAACCTTTCGGGACCATGCTCTTGGGACACCTGCCGGTCACTCCCGACATGGCCTTACGGCCGGGCGCTGTCAAGCAAATGGCCGCCGGGCAGACGGTGGAGCATAGTAGCCTGGAACCGAGCGAAAAAACTCCTTGCTCCGACGGAATTCGACGCCGCCGTTGCGAACGCCATCCGCGATGCCCGTCCCTGTCGCCAAGCGCTCACATTGAGCTGACCGTCCAAAGGCAACCCGGCCCCCCCGACCGGTTTGCCTGGAGGCGCATTCATGTCAGTATTATTACGACTGTACGAGGATTGGATGACAGGGCGGAAGGATGCATTTCGACTGGCTGACATGGACGAACCCGGTGGCGATCTGGTGGTTTTTCCTGCTCGCGGTGGCGAGCGGCAATATCGTGCTGTGGTCGGCGCTGCGGCGCCATTTCCGTGGCCGGCCATGCAGCGCCTTCCGGATCGAACTGATGGTTCTGCTCTGCGCCGCCTATGTATTCGGCTGCGCCTTTCGCTCGATCCTGCCGCGGGCTGACGTCCAGCGGATCGTCCTGTTCGACACCTGGCTGTCGAGCGTCCTGGTCGGCCGGACGGTCGCTACCATCGCCGAGGTCTGCTTCGTCATTCAGTGGGCGATCGTGCTGCGGCTCCTTGCCCATCACGCCCGGTCGGACACCGGCCGGAACATCGCGCTGATGATCGTGCCGCTGATCCTCGTTGCCGAAGCGTGCTCGTGGTACGCGGTCATCACCACGAGCTACCTCGGCAACACGCTGGAGAATTCGATCTGGACCGTGACTTTCCTGCTGATCGCGGTGGCGCTGGTGCGCCTGCTGTTCAGCTTCCACGGCCTGCTGCGCGGCGCCATCGCGGTCGCGATCCTCGGCGTTGCCGGCTACGTAGCGTTCCTGGTCGCCATCGATGTGCCGATGTATTTCGAACGCTGGCAGGAGGACGTTGCCAACGGCAAGCCGCTGCTCGGCATGTTCGCGGGGCTTTATGACGTGAGCACGCGCTGGTTCGTCACCCACGACTTCGCGCACTGGAAGGACGAAATCCCCTGGATGTCGCTCTATTTCAGCGCCGCGGTGTGGTCGAGCCTGATCCTATGCGGCTTCGGACTGATCGCCGACCAGCTGCATCGGTATCGGCGCCGCCGCGAGACCGTCCCGAGACTGCCGGCGCCCGCGCGCCTACTGATCGAGCATCGACGCTAGTTTGCGGGACACGCTCCGACGTCATTCCGGGCTCGCGCTATCGCGCGCCCCGGAATGACCACCGCCCGGCTTTCAATCTCGCCGTCAATCGAACTTGATGCCCGCGGACTTGGCGACAGCTGTGTACTTCGGGATGTCTTTGGCGATCCGGTCGCGGAACGCCGCCCCGGTGCTGCCGTCAGGAATGAGACCGATCTGCTTGATGCGCCCTGCGACGTCGGGAAGCTTCAGGATCGCCATGACCTCGGTCTCAAGTTTCTTGACGATTGGCTGCGGCGTGCCCTTGGGCGCGGCGAGACCGATGAAGCCTTCCACCACGACGCCGTCGATTCCGACCTGCGCCAATGTCGGAACGTCGGGAAGCTCCGGCAGGCGCGTCGCACCCGTGGAGGCGAGTGGCCGCAACTTGCCGGACTGGAAGTGGGTCATCGCCGGACCGGCATCGGCAAATGTCATCGTCGTCTGACCGGACAATACGGCAGTGACCAGTTCGGCGCCGCTCTTGAACGGAATGTGCTGGAACGGCGCGCCGGTCTTCTGCTTGAACAGCTCGGTGGTGAGCTGGAAGATCGCGGACGTGCTGGCGTAGTTGGCCTTGTCCGGGTTGGCCTTGGCCCACGCGACCAGCTCCTTGACCGTCTTGATCGGCAGCGTGGCGCTGACCGAAAGGACGAGATGATAGAGCGCGAGATTCGAGATCATCTCAAAGCTCTTCAGCGGATCGTAGGGCAGTTTGGAATAAACCGCGGGGTTGATCACCATCGAGCCGGACGGGGCGACAATCAGCGTGTAACCGTCGGGCGTCGCGCGCGCCACCATGTCGGCAGCGATGGTGCCGCCCGCACCCGGCTTGTTCTCGACGATGACGGGCTGACCGAGGCGTTCCTGGAGCTTCTGCGCAACGAGGCGCGCGATGATGTCGTTGGAGCCGCCCGGCGCGAGGCCGACGATCATCCTGATCGGCTGCTTCGGATAGCCTGCCGCCGGGTCCGCCTGGGCAAGAGCCGGAGCGCCGGAGCACAGCAGCGCAGCGGCGCCCACCACGGCGATCCCCGCCAGCCACCGTGGCAGTCGTACGACATAATCAAGCAGTCTCGTCATGTAGTCCTCCCAAGAATTATTCTTTGTCTAGGATTGTCGCCGCCATCTTCTCGCCGATCATGATGGTTGGCAAGTTGGTGTTGGCGCACGGCACGCTCGGCATGACCGAGGCATCGGCGACGCGCAGGCCCTGAACGCCGATCACCCGGCCCGACGCATCGGTGACGGCCAGCGGATCGTCGATTCGGCCCATGCGGCAGGTACACGACGCGTGCCAATGGCCGAGCGCGGCGGAGCGGATCCAGGACCGGCAGGTCTCTTCGTCGTTGACGAGATCGTCGACCGAGGGCGCGTCGGCGATGACGGCGCGGATGACCGCGCGACGTACCGCCGCAGATGCGTCCATCGCCTGCGCGCCGACCCAGGTCTGCACCGCATTCCAGCGGCTATACATCGCGAGCTTGTGCGCATAATCCGAGAAACTGATGGGAAATACCTCCTCCACGGTTTCCTGCACGGCCGGATGCGCCCTGAGCTTCGCCAGCAGCTTCACGCCCTTGACGATGCGGACCATGTCGCGCTCGTCCGAGCACATGTTGAAATCGATGTCGGGCGGCGCGTCGGCGGCGGCCGACGACAGCCTGATCTCGCCGGTCGAATACGAGCGGTTGACCCACATCATGATGATGCCGAGGCGATGGCCGATGGCGTGCCACTGCGCCTTGTTGGTCGGGATCACGTACATGTCGCCCGGCGGGCAGCCGTCGAGACCGGACGACCAGCGGAGTCCTGCGAACATCTGGCGCCGCAACTCGGTGGGAAGGCGGGCGGGACGCTTCAGAAAGCAGCCGAAGTTGACGCCCGGGTGCTCCATCAGGTGCTTGCCGACGCCACGACGATCCGCCACCAGCTTGATGCCGTGCGCGCGAAGCTCGTGCTCCGGGCCGATGCCGCTGCGCATCAACAGCACCGGCGAGTGAATTGCCCCGCTTGAGACGATGACCTCGCGGGCCCTGATGTCGCGGATGCCGTCCGGTCCGCGCACGCGAACCCCGGTGCAGCGGGTGCCGTCGAACAGCAGCCTGTCCGCCTGCGTGCCGCCCAGCACCGTCAGATTGGGACGCTGCCGCACCTCGGCGGTGAGATAGCGCCAGGCCGCGCCCATGCGCATGGTGTCGGTGTGACTGTAGGCGACCGGAAAGAAGCCGTCGTCGAAGCGCGCATTCTGGTCGGCGATGTTGGACCAGCCCTGGTCTTCGATCGCCTTCATCACGCCGCGGGTGAAGCCCGGCCAGCGCTCGGGCGCATAACGCTGCAGGCGGATCGGCCCATCCTTGCCGTGCAGCGGCCCGTCGAAATCGCTGTCGGTCTCGAGCTTCTTGAAGAACGGGAGCACGCCCTCCCAATTCCAGCCGGTGGCGCCGGCTTCGGCCCAGGCGTCGTAGTCGGACGGCAGCCCGCGATTGGCCGCCATGCCGTTGATCGAGGAGCCGCCGCCAATCACCCGGCCCGCCGGATAGCGCACACGACGCCGTTGGTCGGGCGCGTTGCCGGGCTTCGGCCCATATGCGGCCTTGACGCCGTTCCAGACAAATCGCGGATCCGCGTAAGCCGTCGCGGCGAAGAGGTCGAGAATCTCCGGCGGCTCCTTGCCCGGCGGATAGTCGTTGCCGGCCTCGATCAGCAGCACGCGGTTGGCACTGCGCTCGGACAGCCGCGCCGCCAACGGACAACCCGCAGAGCCCCCGCCGATGACGACATAGTCGTAGTCTTCGCCGACCGCCGACGCCATTTCACGTCCCTCCCCCGCGTATTATTGCGACAAACTATATTGGAAACCTGCGAGACCAGGTAACGTCAAGGCGCGAAGCTGGCCCGCATTTCCGTGCTGGTGCAGCGCGTTCGCGGCGGTCCATATTCGGTGCCGCTAACGGCCCTGCATCCCGGGAGATGTCATGCGCATCGCGATCATCGGAGCCGGCATCGGCGGACTGGCGGTGGCGGCGGCACTACACCAGCGCGGCTTTGCGATCGAGGTGTACGAACAGGCCGACAAGTTCGCCCGCGTCGGCGCCGGCCTGCAGCAGAGCCCGAACGCCGTGAAGGTGCATCGCGGCCTCGGCATCGAAGACCGGGTGCGGCAGGTCGCGAACCGTCCGGCGTCCTCGCTCAACCGCGACGGCATCACCGGCGCCATCACCAACGATCATCCGCTCGGCGCCGCGGTCGAGGCGCGCTACGGCGCGCCCTACCTGACGATGCACCGAGGCGATTTGCACGAGGCGCTGCTTTCCGTCGTGCCGGGCGAAAGCATCCATCTCGGCCGCAAGCTCACCGCCGTCACGGCGCGCGGACCGCGGACCGAACTCAGCTTCGCGGACGGCAGCGCGGTCGAAGCCGATCTGGTGATCGGCGCGGACGGCGTGCATTCGTTGATCCGCGAACACGTGGTCGGCCCGGACCAGGCGCGCTTCACCGGCCGTGTCGCCTATCGCACCACCTATCCGCTGGCGCTGTTGCGCGGCGTCGAGATGACGACCTCCCGGACCAAATGGTGGGGTCCGGATCGTCACATCGTGATCTATCTGGTGACGCCGGACGAAATCTATTTCACCACCAGCACGCCGGAGCGCGCCGACTGGATCAGCCGCGAATCCTGGTCGACCAAGGGCGATCTCGGCGAACTGCGCGCCGCGTTCGCGCACTTCCATCCGGACGTGCGCGCCGTGCTGGCGGCGTCGCCCGAAGTGCATAAGTGGGGCATCTTCGAGCGCGATCCGTTGCCGACCTGGCGGCGCGGCCGCGTGGTGCTGCTCGGCGACGCCTGCCACCCGATGACGCCCTACATGGCGTCGGGCGCCGGCATGGCGCTGGAGGACGCCGCCGTGCTGGCGCGCTGCCTCACCGACATCCGCAACGTCGACACCGCGCTGGAGATTTACGAAGCCACCCGCAAGTCGCGCGCATCCGCCGTCCAGCAAGGCTCGAGCGCCAACAACTGGATGCGGAACGCAACCAACCCGGACTGGCTCTACGGCTACAATCCGTGGACCGCTCCGCTCGGCGAACCGGTGGCGGCGTAGTCGGGGATATGACCGCGGCTACTTCGGCTTGATACCGGCAGCGCGGGCGACCTCGGTCCATTCCTTGACTTCGCGCGCGATCATGGCGGCAAATTCGTCGGGCGTGCTGCCGCCCAGCTCGGCCCCCTCGGTCATCATCCATTTGACGACCTTCTCGGTCTTCAGGGCGGCCACCGTCTCGCGGTGAAGACGTGTGACGATGTCCTTCGGCGTGCCGGCGGGTGCCAGCAGGCCGAACCACTGGATTACTTGGTAGCCCGGGATGCCCAGTTCGGCGATGGTCGGCAGTTCGGGCAGTGCCGCGGCGCGTTTGAGGCTCGATACCGCCAGCGGCCGCACCGCGCCGCTGTCGATATGGCCCTTCGCGGATGCGGCGTTGACCAGCATCGCCGAGACACGCCCCGCGATCACATCGGTCAGCGCCGGCGCGACACCGTTGTAGGGAACATTCAGCATGTCGATGCCGGCCTTGGTCTTCAGCAATTCCATCGCCATGTGCACCGTGGAGCCCAATCCCGGCGTCGCAAACGACAGCTTGCCCGGCTCCCGTTTGGCCAGTGCGATGAACTCGGCGAACGACTTCGCCGGCACGGAAGGGTGCACCACCAGCACGTTCGGAATCGATACCAGCAGCGTGACTGGTGCGAAGTCTTTAACGGCGTCGTACCGCATCTTCTCACGGATGACATGCAGGCTCGTCATCGTACTGGCGGCGACCAGCAGCGTGTAGCCGTCGGGCGTCGAGCGCGCTGCGGCCTCGATCCCGGTCATGCTGCCGGCGCCCGGGCGGTTCTCGATATAGAAATTGTGTCCGAGCGCTTCCGACAGGTGCTGGGCGAGCAGCCGGGTCACCGTGTCGGTCCCCCCGCCGGGCGACGACGGCACGATGATTTTCACCGGCTTGCTCGGATAGGCCGACTGCGCCAAGGCCGGCTGCCCGGCCAATCCGCAGAGAACGAGCAAAAGTGCGTGCAGCGCAAAGCGTGCTTGCTTCATCGGCATTCCTCCACAAATGTCGCTGTTCCGGCTTCAGCAGGCCGGTTGTTCAAGCGCGGGATGCGATCCAGCGGCTCCGTAGCGCGATCCCGGATAGAAGGTCTTGGCAAACGACGGCCGCGCCTGCATCCGATCGAACCAGCCGGCGACGCGCGGCCGGCTGTCCCAGGCGTCGGCCAGTCCGATGTCCGACATCCTCACGATCGTCGGTATCAGACCGACATCGGCAAGCGTGAACCGCTCGCCCATGATCCAGCGGCCCTGTTCGAGCGCGCGCTCCATGCGGGCGACCGTCTCGTGCAGCTTCTCGATGGCGTCGCGCTCCTCGTCGGCACTCGATCCGCTCCGCCCCATGTGACGGTAGAAATGCTTGCGCACCGTGCGCCGCTCCACCTGCGCATCGAACTGCTCCTGCGGCAGCGCCTGCCACTTGTGCCGGATATACCGGTTGTACGACGGTATCCGGATCGCCGGCGTCGGCACTTCGTCGATATATTGACGCCACATGCGCATCCGCGCGCGCTGATAGACGTCGTCCGGCACCAGCGGCACCTGGGGGAAAACGTCCTCCAGATATTCGTTGATCACGGTCGAATCGATCACCACGCGCGAGCCATGCTTGAGCGTCGGGACCACGCCGTTCTCGTTCAGCTTGAGATACCAGTCGGACAAGTTCTCGCTGCGCGAAGAATCCAACCGATAGTCGACGAACGGCAGCGCCTTCTCGGCGAGCACCATTCGGACCTTTTGGCTGCACGTGGACGTCGGCCAGTTATAGAGGGTAAGACCCTCGCGTTCGGCGTCGCTCATCGGCGACCTCACTTCGCCGCGAGCCAAGCGTCGTAGCGCGCATACAACTCCGCAGTCTCGGCGCCGCCGTCGCGATAGACCACCGGCGCCAGCGTGCGGCCGATCTCCGCGAGCCGCGCCGCCATGTAGCGGTACTGCGCCGGATAGGCGGAGAAATCGCGCGACTTGAACATCCGGTCGAAGGCGTCCGACGGCTCCACCGGATCGAGCCGGTCGCGCTCGTAGATGGCGCAGCGTTCGCGGATCGCCCAGCGGCCGTCACGCTTTTCCAGCCGGTCGAGGAACCGGCCGTGCGAACTCATGTCGACCGGCACGCCGCCGATGTCCTGACGGACATGGATGACGATCGAGGTCTCGCCGATCGCACGGTCGCCGGCGACGCGCACGTAGGACGGCAGGATGTGATGCTTCGAGCGCTGTCCGGCCTCGACCGCGGCACGGCAACGCTCGACGAACTGCGGGTACGGACCGGTGAACCACGACACCGATATCTCGCCGTCGGGCGTGAAGGTCGCGAGCAGTTCCGGCCAGCGGCCCTGGTCACGGCAGAGACCCCAGCGCTGGATGACCTCCATGCAGGCGAGCTTGGGATTCGAGTCCATGTGATCTTCCCCGACAGAGATGGCCGGCGCAGCATGCGGCCGGACGGCCCGTCGCGCAATTGGCGTTTGCCGTGCGCTCATGCCATTCTGCATGCCACAGACGCGTTCTTCCCGCCGTTTTCGTCCCCCGAAGACCATCCCCAAAGCCGTCCACATCGCATAGAGGAGCCGAATGAAGGCCATTGTGATTCACGAATTCGGTCCTCCGGACGTTCTGAAATACCAGGACATCGCCGACCCGCCGCCGCGGGAGGGCGAAATCCGGATCAGGGTCCATGCCGCGACCGTCAACCGCGTTCTCGATGTCAGCGTGCGGGCCGGCCGCGAGGGCGCGCGCGGGCCCGTGCTGCCGCTCATTCCGGGCGTCGATTGCGCCGGCGTGGTCGATGCGGTCGCGCCGGGCGTGCGCAACTGGCGCCCCGGCATGCGGGTCGCGGCTGCGGGCGTGATGCCGCTGAACCTCGTCGCCGAAGACGGCGAGGGCTATTCAGGACCGATGGGCATGATGGGCATCAAGCGGCCCGGCGGCTTCGCCGAACTCGTCTGCGTCCCGGCTTGTGCGGCGATCGAGCTGCCCGAGCGGCTCGACTTTCACCACGCCGCGGTGGTGATGCGCCATGTGCCGACCGCCTGGAACCTGCTGTTCCATGTCGCCGAGCTTAAAGCCGGCGAAACCGTGCTGATCATGGGCGCCGGCGGCAATCTCGGCTCGATCGGCATCCAGATCGCCAAGAACGTGATCGGCGCGACCGTGATCGCCGCCGCCGGCTCCGACGACCGAGTGCAGGCCGGCCTCGACCTCGGCGCCGACCATGCGATCAACTACAACACTCACGACCTTCGGGCGGAGGTGATGAAGATCACCGGCGGCAAGGGCGTCAACGTGCTCTACGACAACATCGCCAATCCGAAGGTGCTGCCGCAGGCCTTCCGGGCGATCGGTTACGAAGGGCGCCTGGTGACGGCGGGCGCCCACGCCGGCCCCAACGTCACCATCGACTTCTCGTACCTCTATCACCAGCGCATCACCATCAAGGGCATGCCCGGGTACCATCCGCCGGACGTGCCGCTGTGCTTCGCCGCCGCCGCCGAGGGCAAGGTCAAGACCCAGATCGAGCGCATCCTGCCGCTGTCGCGTGCCGCCGAGGCGCACCGGCTGGTCGAGTCGGGTGAATCGCAGGGCAAGATCGTGCTCGATCCGACGCTCGGCTGAAGCGACGGCTAAGGCCTCGAAATCTCACGGCAATTCCGCCATTGCGCCGGGCCGCGGGGAGTGCCTATATTCCGGACATTCTCGTCATCCCCGATGACTTAAGGCTTCGCCCGATGGGCGGTCGGAGCGCAAAGGAGATTTTTCATGAGCGAAGCACCGCTGATGCCCAAGGCAACCGCCGTTTGGCTGGTGGAGAATACCTCGCTCGCCTTCGACCAGGTCGCGGACTTCTGCAAGCTGCACCCGCTGGAAGTGAAGGCGATCGCCGATGGCGACGCCGCGCAGGGCATCAAGGGCCTCGACCCGGTGCTGACCGGTCAGCTCACCCGCGAGGAGATCACCAAGGGCGAGGCGGATTCGAACTACAAGCTCAAGCTGCTCGATCCGAAGGTCCGCTTGCCCGAGCCCAAGCGCAAGAAGGGCCCGCGCTACACCCCGGTGTCGCGCCGTCAGGATCGGCCGAACGCGATCCTCTGGCTGGTGCGCAACCATCCGGAGTTGAAGGACAGCCAGATCATGCGGCTCGTCGGCACCACCAAGACGACCATCGCCGGCATCCGCGACCGCACCCACTGGAATGCCCAGAACCTGCAGCCGATGGACCCGGTGACGCTCGGCCTGTGCTCGCAGATCGACCTCGATCTCGAAGTGCACCGCGCCGCCAAGGAGAAGCCGGTCGACGTCGAATCCCAGGGCGCGACGCTCTTGCCGGCGTCCGAGACCACGATCCGGCCGCGCGAGCCCGAGCCGGTCGAGGATAGCAAGCAGAGTAAGCAGAGCGAGCAGGCCGACGTCGACGCGGTGTTCGCCAAGCTCAAGCGGATCGGCGGCACCAAGGACGAGTAAGCCCCCGGACAAGCCGCGTCCCCCTCTCCTGGAGGGGGAAAGGTAGCGGCGCGCGGCGCCCGTCTGCAGAACGCGAGCGGGCCGTCAGGGCGCCGGTTCCTTCATGCAGACCACGACCAGCGGATTGTTGGCCGGCCCGCGCCCGCGGCAGATCGCCGAGCGCTCTGACGGGAACACCGGTGGAAACCGGCCGGCGCCGCAATAGGCCGTCAGCATGAATTCATCCGGACGACACTCGGCGGTGCATCCCGCGTCGTTGCAGGGTGCCCGGACCACGCGCAAGCCCGAGATCGTGCCGGGCCGGCCGGGCGGTCCGATCTCGCCGCGCGGACCCGGCGGGCCCGGATCGCCCTTGTCGCCCTTCGGACCGCGTGTGCCTTGCTGCTGATCGCACGCCGCCAACAGTACGGCGATCAAGACCGCGGCGAAACCGGCCGCACGGGCGACACCGCTGCCTCCGTTGCGCGGTTTCGGCCGCACGCCAGGACTCACGCCGCGGCGGTCTGCTCGCGGAACGCCGGCATCACTTCGAGCGCGATGCGGCTCAGCGATTCCCGCTCCCAGGCGGCATTCGGGCCGCTCCAATCGATCGCCGACAGCAGCAGCGTGCCGAACGGACCGGCCTCCTCGCGCAGCGCGACAAGCTGGCCAAGCACGGTCTTGGGTGAGCCGTAGATGGTGCGCTGCTCGATCAACGCATCGACGGTGATTTCGTCGTCGCGCATGTCGGGCCGGGTCTTGAACACGCCGAGTCGGCCAATCTGGCTGTACACGGTGTGCATGTGGTTATGGAAATGCCGGTAGCCGCTTTCGGGGCTGAACACATGCGCCCGCGCCTCGTCGTCGGTCGCAGCGACATGCACCGAACGGCAGATCCGCCAGTTGTTGCCGTCGGCGGGACGCCCGGCTTCCTGGCAGCCTTGGCGGTAGAGCGACCAGTGGCTCGCAAGTCCCGCGGCCGAAAGCAGCGGCGCGGAGATCACGCTCCAGCCTTTGCGGCCCGCGACCTTGACGGAGCCGCTGTCCGGCGTCGACGACGGAATGGCAATGGGCGGATGCGGCTTCTGGTACGGCTTCGGCAGCCAGCCGAACTGCAGCGCCGGATTGATGGTGTCGCGGATGCGCGTCGTCCAGTAGCGGCCGGCGAACTCGTACGGCGGGTCGCCCGCCCAGATGTCCTGGATCATCTCGATCGCTTCGGCCAGCATCCGGCCGCGCTCGGCGGGATCGGTCGGCGCACCCATCATTTCGATGTCGGTCGGGGTCGAGCCGGTGCCGACGCCGAGGATAAAGCGGCCCTTGCTCAGGTGATCGAACTGCGCCGCCTCGGCGGCGATCATCGCCGGATGATGGAGCGGCGCATTGATGACGCCGGTGCCGAACACGAGACGCTCGGTCCTGGGCAGAAGACTCGCGGCAAACATCATCGGCGACGGATAAGGCTCTGTGGCCGCCGAATAATGTTCCCCGATGAACAGTTCGTCGTAGCCGAGCCGGTCGAGCAGCAGCGCCTTCTCGGTGTCCTCCGCAAGATATTCATGCATCGGCCGGCCGGCCGGATGCAGCGGCATCATGAACATTCCAAGGCGCATATGCATATCTCCGGGTGCAAGATGGCGCAGAGCGTCGTGCGAACCGCAAGGGCGGGCAAATTCCGCCGCTGCTGACGCATCATAGCAGCCGAATGCCGGCAATCGCGACCGAATCCGCGCGTCGCGATTTGCGATCCGGCGGCCGTTATTTCGCCACCGAAAATGCGTCGGGTGAGCGGCTCGCAAGGCCGGCCAGCGGTTAACGATCAGGGCCGCGGCCTAAGGAATAAACAGTTGAACAAACAGCCGGTTTTTCATTAGGGTCGCGCTCGGAACATGCCGGCAGCGAACGCGAACAGCCGCCTCCAGCGCCTCCGGAAACAGGACGATGCAGCCCGGTACCAGCGGTCTTCACGCAGGTGTTCGCGACCCCGGTGACGCTCGCCGGCGAGCCGGTGTGCAAAGTCCGCGGTTGTTCGGCCGTGTTCCCGGCAGTTCCCGTGACCGCACACACCGCAGAACACGTGTTCCCACGTCTTTCCGCGCCCTTCTGCTGGTGTTGATCGCGCTCGTTGTCGCACCGGCCGCGTCCGCCCAGCGGATCGGCCAGGAATTCGCCGCCGAGCCGTTGCGCCGCGAGATCATGGCGTTCTACGACAGCCGCGAGGAGGCGCGGCCCGACCTCACCCGCATTCACCGCTTCGCCGAGATGCCGCTCAACTATTTCGGCCTGGTGCTGACCTACTGGGACATCAACGCCGGCTGGCCGAGCGTCGAGCGCGCCGCCAGCGCCCGCGGCATGATCACCTGGTTCCGCCGCGCCCAGCCGAGCGCGTTCTACGCCTGGGCGCAGCAGGTGGTGGCGCGCGGCACCCGCATGGTGGTGATCGGCAACAGCGGCCTGCCGTCCCTGACCACGCCGCTCGCCGGCGTCAACAAGCTGTTCCGCGAAATCGGCTTCGGCCTCAGCGGCGCCGGCGTCGATCTCACCCACGGCACCCGCATCCTGCAGCGCGACGCCCTCATCGGCTACGAGCGCCCGCTCGATCCGGTGCTGCCGCCGTTCCCGATCGTCGGCACGTTCGGCCACGACGTATCGTCGCACCTGGTGCTGGAGCATCGCACGGGCGACCTGACGCTGGCGAGCAGCGTCGTCTTGACCAGCGACCGCGGCGGTTACGCGGCCAACGGCTACTTCGTGTATGAAGAACCGGTCACCGGACGCACCAAATGGATCGTCGATCCATTCGCCTTCTTCCGCAAGGCGTTCGGCGTCGAGACCGCGCCGATTCCGGACGTGACGACGCTATCGGGACGCCGCATGTGGTTCAGCCACATCGATGGCGACGGCTGGAACAACGTCACCGGCGTCGAGGCCTACCGCGACAAGCAGACCATCGCCGCCACCGTTGTCCTGCGCGAATTGATTGCGCCCTATCCGGACCTCCCGGTGGCGGTGGGCGTCATCGGCGCCGACATCGACGAGCGCTATGCCACGCCGGAGGCGGCACGCCAGGCGACGCGCGAACTGTTCGCACTGCCGCAGGTCGAAGTCGCCACGCACACGTACACCCATCCCTACCAATGGAGCTTCTTCGAGAACTACGACCGCCGGCTGGAAGAGCGGCTGATCGGCCCGGACGAAACCGAATGGCGCTCGGTGCTCGGTGACCGCGTGCGCAAGCTCGCGCGATCGCTGTTCCCCGGCCTGGTGCGCAAGACTTCGGATGTCGCCGACGGCAAGTTCGTCGAGGAGGATCCGCCACGCGCCTACAGCCAGTTCCCGTTCGACCTCGACCAGGAAGTCCGTGGCGCCATCACCATCGCGGAGGAACATGCGCCCGAAGGCAAGCGCGGCACGCTGTACCTGTGGAGCGGCGGCGCGGACCCGTTCGAGGCAGCGATTGCGCGCACCCGGCGGCTCGGACTGCGCAACCTCAACGGCGGGGATTCGCGTTACGACGCCGACTATCCGTCGATCAGCTATCTGTCGGCGATCTCGCGGCTCGCCGGCGCCGAGCGGCAGATCTACGCGGCCAACGCCAACGACTTCATCTATACGACGGACGGCGGCGGCCGCGACCACGGCTTCCTGCATCTCGAGGCGACGATCAAGTCGACCGAGAACCCGCGCCGGCTCAAGCCGATCAACGTCTATTACCACATGTACGCCGGCGAGAAGACCGCACAGCTCGAAGCCGTCCGCCACCATCTCGACGCCGCCCGGCAGGCGCTGGTGACGCCGGTCGCGGCGTCGCACTACGCGGCGATCGCGGATGCATTCTTTGCCACGCAGATTTCGTCACTCGGCGAACTGAGCTGGCTGGTGCAGAACCGCGGCGCTCTGCAGACGGTGCGTTTCGACGACGTCGCCGATCTCACGGTCGATTTCGCGCGCAGCGTCGGCGTGATCGGCCAGCAACGCAAGGGCAACTCGCTCTATGTCGCGCTCGACGAGGCCCGAGCCGACGTCATCGTCGCGCTCGGACGGGACACGCCGTCCGCCGGCACCCAGGTCCCCTACCTGATCGACGGCCGCTGGACGTTTCGCGACCTCCGCCGCCGCGACTGCGGCTTCAGCGTCATCGCGCGCGGCTACGGTACTGGCCAGATGAACTGGGGCGGATTGCGGCCAGGCAGCTATCAGATCACGGCGTTCGACGACAAGGACCAATCCTGGGAGGAGGTTGCGGACGTCGGCGACGACGGCGTTCTGGCGCTGACGGTCGACGCCGATGCGGTGAACAATCCGGTCACGATCGAGGTCGACTGTCTCGATCCGGGCGGCCAACGCTGATGTTCAGGCACATCGTCCTCATCGTCGGGTTGACCGTCATCGCGCTCGCCGCCGGCGTGGCGCTGATCCCCGGCGAGCGTGAACAGTGGACGATGCTGGTGCGCGATGGCCACCACCAGGAAGCGATCCGCGTTCTTGAAAGCCGGTACCGCCACGGCCACCGCGAGATGGACGCGGTGCTGCACATGCACAAGCTCTATATGGCGCTGGCCGATATCGAGCGCGCGACACGCGTGATGGAAAACTTCGTCACCGATCGCCCGGGCGACCCCGCGGCTCTCACGCTGCTGGCACGACACTACGGGGACATCCAGGACAAGGCCGGCGAAATCCGCACCCTCGAACGGCTGTTCGAGCTGGAGCCGTCGCTGCCGACCGCGCGTCATCTGCTGACGCATTACCGGATCGAAGGCGAGTTCGCGCGCGAAGAAACCTTGTTGCGCCGGCTCCTCGGCATCAACCTGATCACCGCCAACGACGCCGAGAGGCTCGGCCTGCTGCTGGCGTCGAACGGCGACCTCTACGGCGCCCGCGATGCGCTCGTGCGCTTCGACGAGATCGCCAATCCGGAACGGGTCGTCGGACGGTTGGCGCTGTTCGACGTGCTGGTGCAGATCGGCGACAAGGCGACGGCCTTGAGCAAGGGCGCCTCCTGGACGGTGTATTGGCGCAAGGTGAGCCTGCACCATCCCAGTTCAGGCCTGCCGGCCGCGCGCCTGATCCGCATGATGCTGGCACTCGATGAGTCGGCCGCCCGCAAGGCGATCTGCGAGGTGCAGCGCGAGGAGTTCGGCACCGTCGGCGTCGCCGCCCATTCGCCGCTTGCCGTGTGCGACCTCGACGAACCGGATTCTGTCGCAGACGGCGAAGCCGCGCCAGGCAGCGGCACCGGGGCTTCCAACGCCTTGCTGCGCGACGACGTCGGCCGCAGGAGGCGTCGATGAGCGATCGCGATCCCGCGCTCGGCGTCACCGGTGGCGCCGATGCACAGCCGCTGCGCACCTCGAACTTTCGTCTCGTGGTCGAGTTCGCGGTGCTGTTCGTGGTGGCGCTGCTGCTCAAGCAGTTTCTGGTCGACGGCTCAGGCACGCCTTACCCAAATCCGCTGTGGCTGCCGGTGATCGTGCTGAGCCTCGAACACGGTCTTGCTGCGGGACTGGCATCCGCCCTCATTGCCACCGCCTTGCAGTTCTCCGGCGGATTTCCGGCATGGCACCTGGGCGATGACATGTACACCCATATCGGCCGGGTCGCGGCGGAGCCGGTCGCCTGGGCATGCGTGTCGCTGCTGATCGGCCATATCCGCAGCCAGCAGATCGCTGAGGTGGCGCGGCTGCAGGCCGACCTGGCGCAAAGCAACGCACACTGCGTGCGGGTTGCCGACCTGTGCGCCGATCTGCGCGATCGTACCGAAGTGCTGGAGCGGCACATCGCCGCCAACGCGCTGTCCTCCAACGTCGATGTCGCGGAAGCGATGCGGGAGATGAACGACTCGACCTGGGACGACTTCGCCGAACGGCTCACGCGGTTCGTCGTCCTGCTGACGGGGACGGCCGAGTTTTCGGTCTATCTGCTGCGCGACGACGTTCTCAAGGTGGTGTTCCAGCCGAACGACGAGCACACCGCTGCCGGCGATGTGACGGTGGCAGCCCCCGATCCGTTGTTCACCGCGGTGGTGAGCGAGCGGCGCACCCTGTCGGCGCGGCGGCCGGCCGACCGGGCCATCCTGCGGGACCGCGGCTCCCTCGCCGGACCGCTGATGGATGCGCATGCTCCCAACCGCGTGATCGGCATGTTCGCGATCGCCGGCAATGCGCTCGACGACCAGCCGGAAGATATCGAGCGGCGGTTTTCCCTCACGCTGTCGGAGATTGCGCGCGTGCTCGACCGCATCATCCTGATCGAGCATTGGCACGCCGCGGCGGCACCGGGCGAGGCCAACGGTCACCGCGCCCCGGCTGCCGCAACACCGTCGCATGCCGGCGACTTGAGGCCGCCTCCCGCGTCGGACCGTCCCGGCGAGATGACGCTGCAATGACCGAGCCGCAAACCGAGACCGCACCGTTTCGCCTCGATCCGTCGCCGGTCGACGTGCTCGACGTGCGCTTCCTCGATGCGCTGGTTGCGCTGATCACCTTTGCGGCGAGCCTCGCGGTGCTGGTCTACAGCATGACGCCGGCGGCGCGATTCCCGCTCTGCCTGCTGCTCCATCTCGCCGTACTCCTGCTGCCGGCGGTCTATCTCGCGGTCTGCGCCCGGCATAACCGGGATCTGACCGCGCCGCTCCTGCTGTTAATCGGGACGGCGGGAGCCGGACCCATCGGGGCGATCGGCTGCGCCTGCATGGCTTTGTCGATGTGGCTGCGGCAACCGTCGCCGTCACGTTTGCAGCAGTGGTACGATTATATTTCCGGCGTGACGGTGCGCGGCAGGATCGCGCACCTGCATGACGAACTGACCGCCGGACGGCTGTCGGCGGACGCGGCCGCCACGGTTCCGCGCTTCACGCCGATCCTGCAGGGCGCCTCGGTCGAAGATCAGCAGCGCGTGCTCGGCGTGATCGGCCGACGCTATCACGCCGCATTCCGCCCGGTGCTGCGCCGGGCGCTGCGCAACCGTAATGGCTTCATCCGCGCGCAGGCGGCCGCGATCGCCAGCCGCCTCGATGCCGACGAGAAGAGCCGGCTGTGGTCCGACGCAGCGTCGCAGTCCTTCTCCGGCAGCGCCGCCGAACCCGATCCGGATGCGCGGCGCTCATAGCAGCTAGAGCATGCTTCGATGAGTTTGATGCATAATCAAGCCGCGGGCTCAGTGCGCTCCCCTCCCCACCCGGGCCGCGCTTGTGCGCGCCCGGGCGCAGGCTCTTGTGGGGAGGAGTCGGGGGTGGGGGCTTTCTTTGATTCGAGAGACCGGCGACAAAACCCCACCCCGCCAGCCACGCTTCGCGTGGCCGGCGACCCTCCCCACAAGGGGGAGGGTGCAACCGAGCCAGCCTCCAGAGTGTCGATCATTACGACGGTTGGCGTCACACCCGGGTCTGCAAGTGGCGTCAGCCGATAATCGCGAACCCGTGGACGTCTGCCTGATCGTCGAAGGCGCGTATCCCTATGTCTCAGGCGGCGTCTCGTCCTGGGTGCATGGATTGATCCGCCGGCAGCCCGACATCACGTTCTGTGTGGTGGCAATCCTGCCCGAGCCGCCACCGCCGGACTCCAAGTACGCTCCGCTGCCGAATCTCACGGCATTGCATCATCTCTACCTCACCGCCTCCTATCGCAGCGGCGGCTGGCGGCGGCCGCATGCCTTCGACCAGGCGAAGTTCGACGAGGCGGTCGGCACCTTCCTGCACGCCGGCGGGCTTGTGGACCTGGCGCGGATCATCGAACTCCTGGCGCCCTTGGTGAAGGCGCGGCGCACCGCGGACCTGCTCGACTCCAATCTGGCCTGGAAGCTCGTTTGCGACCTCTACGACCGCGCCATGCCGCACGAGTCGTTCCTGCATTTCTTCTGGGCGTGGCGCGCGCTGTTCGGCGGGCTGGTGGCGACGCTGTCGTTCCCGCTGCCGCCGGCGCGGGTCTACCACACGGTCTCGACCGGCTATGCGGGGCTGCTGGCGGCGCGCGCCGCGATCGAGACCGGCCGGCCGATGCTGATCACCGAGCACGGCATCTACACCCACGAGCGCCGCATCGAGATACTGCAGGCCGACTGGATCGTCGACACCGTCGACAAGGGCTTCGCGATCCACGATCCGCGCCGCGACCTGCGCGACTTCTGGTCGGCGGCGTTCGAGAGCTACGCCCGCGCCTGCTACCAGGCCTGCACCGAGGTCATCACGCTGCACGGCGCCAATCAGCCCGCCCAGCTCGGCCTCGGCGCCGCGCCGGAGCGCATGAAGATCATCCCCAACGGCGTCGACTATCAGGGGCTGAGCAAGCTGCCGGCCGCAAGCGCCGACGATCCGCCGACGGTGGCGCTGGTCGGGCGCGTCGTGCCGATCAAGGACATCATGACCTATCTGCAGGCGATCAAGATTCTGCGCGCGGATTTTCCGGACCTGATCGCCCTGGTGCTCGGCCCGACCGACGAGCAGCCGGAGTACTACGAGGCCTGCAAGGCGGCAACCGCCACGCTCGGGCTTGACGACACCGTCACGTTCACCGGCCAGATCGACGTCGCCGCGTACTTCCCGCGCATCCATGTCAACGTGCTCACGAGTCTGAGCGAGTCGCAGCCGCTCAGCGTGCTGGAGGCCGGCGCCGCCGCGATCCCGACCGTCGCCACCGATGTCGGCGCCTGCCGCGAAATCCTCGCCGGCCGGCGCGACGAGACCCCGCCGCTGGGCGAAGGCGGCGTCCTCACCGACGTGTCCTCGCCAAATGAGACCGCGGCCGCGATCGCCGGCCTGCTGCGCGATCCGGCGCGGCGCGAGCGCATGGGCCGGACTATGCAGCAGCGGGTGCGGCAGTACTACGATCTCGCCCTGGTCGACCGGGCCTATGGCGACATCTACCGGCATCATCGGGAGGCGTCGGCCGTTCCGGCCGCGCACGGGTGACGCATGGCAGGCATCGGCTTCGCGCTTGAGCGGCTCTACCGCAGCAATTCGATCACCGACCGGATGGCGTCGTTCGCGCACGCCTCGGTGATCGCCGCAGGACCCTGCCTCGCCGCGGTGCTGTGCATCTGGCTGATCGGCGCGATGATCACCGAGCTCGAGGGCAAGACCATCATCGCGGCGTTCCGCGCGCTGGTGATCTACAGCTTCGCGCTGTCGTTCGTGATCACCGCACCGATCGCGCTGGTCAGCACCCGGCTGATTTCCGACAAGCTGCACGACCGCGCCGTCGCGGCGGTGTCCGGCATCATGCTGGCGACCTATGCGCTGACGGCGGTGGTCACCCTCGCGGCCGGCGCGCTGCTGTTCGGCCTCCTGCTCGACCTGGAGACCACCGCGAGCGTCGCGGCGGTCGCCAACTGCGCGCTGATTGCGCTGGTGTGGGTGGCGTGCCTGTTCTGCAGCGTGACCCGCGACTACAACTCGGTGACCGGCTATTTCGCCGCCGGCATGCTGATTTCGGTCGTGGCGGTGACGTCGGGCTACAACCTGCGGCCCGATCTTGCGGTGATGCTGTGGTGCTTCAGCGCCGGGCTCGGCGTGACGCTCGCCGGGCTGTTCATCCGCGTGCTTTCGACCTTCCCGTTCGCGGTGCGGAACGTCTCGGCGCCGATGGCGGCGCTCGGGGCTGCGTTCGTGCGCTACTGGCCGATCGCGCTCGGCGGCTTCTTCGGTGCGGTCGGCGCCTGGATCGACAAGTGGGTGGTGTGGCTGTCGCCGTTCGGCACCACGATCCAGAACAATCTCCTGCACGCGCCGCTCTACGACAGCGCGATGTTCGTCTCCTACCTGGTGGTGATCCCGGCTTACGCGGCCTTCGTTGCCCACCTCGAGGTGAAGTTCTTCCGCAACTACCGGCTGTTCTACAACAGCATCCTGGAGCACGGCACGCTGGCGCAGATTCGCGCCAACGAAAAGCGGCTGCGCGAGGAAACCATTGCGTCCTTGTCCGGCATCACGGTGCCGCAGCTGCTGATCTGTGGCCTGGTCGCGCTGTCGGCGCCGGCGGTGATCGAACTGCTCGACATGCAGTACCGCCAGGTCGGCACCTTGCGCTTCGGCCTGATCGGCGCCGTGTTCCAGTTCCTGTTCGTCACCTGCTCGTCGCTGACGCTCTATTTCGACCGCCGCATCGTGTTCCTGATCCTGCAGGCCTGCTTCATGATCCTCAACGCCTCACTGACCTGGGCGCTGATCCCATTCGGCGCGAACTATCTGGGCTTGGGCTTCCTCGCCGCCTCGGCGATCTCCGCGCTGATCGCCTACCTGGCGCTCGCACGCACGCTCTACCGGCTCGACTACCTGACCTTCATCGCCAACAACCCGGCGGTGCGCCTGCGCCGGCGAACGGGCACGGCCTGATGGACAGCGACCGATCGCGACGATATCCATTCGGCAGCCATCAAACGACGCACGAGATCCCGAAATGACTGACACCTCTGCCTATACGCCGCCGGAAGTCTGGGTCTGGGAGAAGGAGGACACTCCCGATTGGCGCTATGGCCATCTCAATCGCCCGGTCGCGGGCGCGACGCATGAGAAGGAGTTGCCGCGCGGAAAGCATCCGCTGCAGCTTTATTCACTGGCAACGCCCAATGGCGTCAAGGTGACGGTCATGCTGGAGGAATTGCTGGCCGCGGGTCACAGCGGAGCCGAATACGACGCCTGGCTGATCCGGATCGGCGAGGGCCACCAGTTCGGCAGCGGATTTGTCGGGGTGAACCCGAACTCCAAAATCCCGGCGCTGATGGATTACAGCGAGCCGACGCCGCAACGCGTGTTCGAATCCGGCGCGATCCTGCTCTATCTGGCGGATAAATTCGGCGCCTTCCTGCCAAAGGATCGCGGCAAGCGCACCGAGGCGCTGAACTGGCTGTTCTGGCAGATGGGTTCGACGCCCTATCTCGGCGGCGGCTTCGGGCACTTCTATGCCTATGCTCCGGTGAAGATCAAATACGCCATCGACCGTTTTGCAATGGAGCTGAAGCGCCAGCTCGACGTGCTCGACCGGCAGCTTGCGGATCATCGATTCATCGCCGGCGACGAATATACGATCGCCGACATGGCGATCTGGCCGTGGTACGGCAACGGCGTGTTGAACGGCGCCTCCTACAACGATCCGCGCAAATTCCTGCAGACGCACGAATACAAGAACCTGACGCGCTGGAAGAACGAAATCGGCGAGCGCCCCGCCGTCAAGCGCGGCCGGATGGTCAACCGCGCCACGGGACCGCTTGAGGGGCAATTGCGCGAACGCCATGACGCCAGCGATTTCGCAACCAAGACGCAGGACAAGATCGAGGGACAAAAGTAACCCGATCGCATAATCCGTTGAACGGGCCGCGCTTGCGCGCCGGGCGCAGGCCCCTGTGGGGAGGGTCGCGAGCATCGCAGGCAAGTTTACGCAGTCTGCGTAAACTTCTGCGACTTTTCATTCTCGCGCGCCGTGAATCACGCTCCAGATGCGCTGCGGCGTCAGCGGCATCTCGACATGCTCGACCCCGATCGGGGAGAGCGCATCGACCACGGCGTTGACCAGCGCGGCCGAACTCGGCGTGATGCCGGCCTCGCCGCCGCCCTTGACGCGCAGCGCGTTGCCGCTGCCACGGTATGGATCTTCCGTGAGATCGACATCCATGACCGGGAAGTGGTCGGCGCGCGGCATCGCATAATCGAGGAAGCTCGCCGACAGCATCTGGCCGGTACCGGGCTCCCACACCATCTGCTCCAGCATCGCCTGGCCGACGCCCTGCGCGACGCCGCCGTGCACCTGGCCGTGCAGGATCAGCGGATTGATCGCCTGCCCGCCGTCGTCGATCGACGAATAGCGGAGAATCTCGATCACGCCGGTGTCCGGGTCGATCGCCACCTCGCACACCGCCGCGCCGGTCGGGTACGCCGGAATCCGGCCCGTGAAGGTCGCCTCGGCGCCGAGCGGCGCGCGCAGATCGTCGGGCAGGTCGGGACGCTCCGCGATGGCGCGCGCAATGTCGAACAGGTTGAGCCGGCGGTTGGTGTTCGGCGCCGAGAACAGCCCGTCGTCGAACGTCACGTCGGTTTCAGGAACCTCCAGCAGCGCGGCCGCCACCCGGCGCGCCTTGCCGACGATGGTGCGCGAGGTCTCGACCATCAGTGAGCCGGCAAGCCGCATGGAGCGATCGGAGTGCGTGCCGCCGCCTGACGCGAGCGTTGCGCTGTCGCCGCTGACGAAGTTGATCGCGTCCGGCTCGACGCCGAGCTGGTCGGCCATCACCTGCCGGAAGCTGGTCTCGTGGCCCTGCCCGCTCGACTGGGTGCCGACGATGAGATCGACGGCGTCGGGCGAGACCGCGACCTTGACCCGCTCGTGCGGCATGCCGACCGGGGTCTCGACATAATTGGCGATCCCGATGCCCAGGAGGCGGCCGCGCTTCTTCGCGTCCTTGCGGCGCCTGGCGAAGCCGCTCCAGTCGGCGATCTCCAGCGCGCGCGAGAGATTGTCGGCGAACGCGCCGCTGTCATAGGTCAGGCCGGTGGCGGTGTGGCGCGGCAGCTTGTCGTGCGCAATGAGGTTGCGGCGACGCAGTTCGACCCGGTCGATCTTGAGGCGACGCGCCGCGATGTCGAGCACGCGCTCCATCACCGAGGTCGCTTCCGGGCGGCCGGCGCCGCGGAACGGCGCGGTCGGCACCGTGTTGGTCATCGCGGCGCGCAGCCGGATATGCGCAACCGGGACGTCGTAAACCGTCGGCGCAACCCGGTAACCGTTGCTGAGCGGCACATAAGAGACGGTGTGCGCGCCGGTGTTGGCGGTGAGCTCGAGGTCCATCGCCAGGATGCGGCCGCGCTTGTCGAAGCCGAGCCGCGCCTTGGTGACGACATCGCGCGCGTTGTAGTCGGTGAGGAACGCTTCGGTGCGGTCGCCGGTCCATTTCACCGGACGGCCGGTGCGGCGCGCCGCCCACACCACGGCGACCTGTTCGGGATAGAGGTTGGTGCGCGAACCAAAGCCGCCGCCGACATCCGGGCAGATGACGTGGACGTTCTCCTGCGGCTCCTTGAGGCAGACCGCGAGCGGATGCCGGATGCGATGCACGCCCTGGCAGCCGGACATCAGCAGATACTTCTTCTCCGCCGCATCGTAGGCGCCGAGCGCGGAGCGCGGTTCCATGAAGCCGCTGGCGGTGCGCTGGCAGCGGATGGTTTGTTCGACGACCAAATGGGCCTTCGCCATTGCGGCATCGACCGCGGCGCGGTCGCCGAACGAATTGTCGAGCGCGAGGTTGCCGGGCGCCTGCGGCCAGATCGCCGGCGCGCCGGGCGCAAGCGCCTCGACCGCGTCGGTCACGGCGGGCAACGCCTCGTACTCGACGACGACCGCCTCGGCAGCGTCCCGTGCCGCCGGCAGGCTCTCGGCCACCACGATCGCCACCGCCTCGCCGACGAAGCGCACGACATCGACCGCGAACGGCAGTTGCGGCTCGTCGAGGAGCTTGCAATCCGGCGTCGACGTGAAGCTCGGCACCTTGATGTCGACCGCGCCCGCCGGATTGGGGAAATGCGGCATGCCGACGAAGCCGTCGTCGACATAATCCTGTCCGGTCAGCACCGCGACCACACCCGGCAGCGCGCGGGCGGCCGTCGTGTCAACGCGCAGGATGCGGGCATGGGCGTGCGGCGCGCGCACGAATATCGCGTAAGCCTGCCCGGGCAGCGACATGTCGTCGGTGTAGCGCCCCTGCCCGCGCACCAGCCGCAGGTCCTCGTAGCGCGGCATCGGCCGGCCGATATAGGGTCCGCGCCCCGGCGTCGTATTGCTCGAACCGCGTTGGCTGGTGGTCATTCGCTATTCCCCGGTCTTGGCCGCCCGCACCCTATCCAAGCCGATACGCCCTTGCCAATGCGCCAACTTGGGAGCGTTTCCCGGGCGCAGCGCAGCGGCGCAGCCTTTTGCTGCGCTGGTGCGCTGCAGACCCGGGATCGTAAGGGACACCGCCTTTGGGACGGTCCCGGATCAGCGGTGCACCACTTCGTGCTGCACCGCGTCCGGGACACGGGTTTCGCCAGCCTGTCCCCGCCGATATAGTCCACCGCATGAACATCGTCGAAAAAGCACCGGTACATTTGCCATCGAGCGCCACGGACTTCGATCGTTTTCGGCTGCGGCGCTTCGTCGAGAGCCTGGATTCAAGCGAGCTCGAAACGCATGCCGAGCCGCTCGATCTCGCCGACATTGCGCCCATTCTCGAAGGCAATGCGCGCGCCGTGCTGTTTCGCGCCGTGGGGCCCGAGCGGCAGGAATTGGTCGCCAACGTGGCCGGCGGCCGCACCCGGCTCGCCCGCGCCTTCGGCGTCGAACCGCGGGCACTCGTGGCCGAAATCCAGCGCCGGCTGCGCAACACGCCCAAGATGTTCGAGGTCTCGCGCGCGGATGCCCCGGCGCAGCAGGTCGTGCTCGAAGGCGACCAAGCCGACCTCACCAAGCTGCCGGTCCATCTCGGCCACGGCGCCGACGGCGGGCCCTACATCTCGGCGTCGGTTGATTTCGTCGTCGATCCGCGCACCGGCATCACCAATGTGGGCATGCGCCGGCTGATGCTGCGCGGGCGGCGCGAGACCGGCATCGACCTGGTGTCGCCCAGCGACCTGCGCGCGATCTACGAGGCGAGCGCGGCGGCCGGCAAGCCGCTGCCCGTGAGCTTCGTGGTCGGCGCGCATCCGGTCGACCAGGTCGCCGCCATGATGCGGCTGCCGGTCGACGAGCTTGGCCTGCTTTCGGCGTTGCGTGACGCGCCGCTGCCAGTGGTCAAATGCGTGACCAACGACATCCGCGTGCCGGCTGACGCCGAATGGGTGATCGAGGGCATTCTCGACCAGCGCGGGCATGTTGAGCCGGAAGGGCCTTACGGCGAGTTCCTCGGCTACTACGGCGCGCTCAAGCTCAACCCGGTGTTCCACGTCACCGCGATCACGCGGCGGAAGGATGCGCTGTTCCAGACCTCGACCATCGGCGGCCGCGCACTTGGCCGCACCGACACCGCGCAGCTGTCAGGGCTGCGCACCGAGGTGATGATCTGGCGCGCGCTCGAAACCGCGGTGCGCGAGCCGCTCGCGGTCTACGCGACGACGTCGAGCGGCGGCATGTTCAACCTGCGGGTCGCGCTGCGCCAGCGCGTGCCGGGCGAGGCAAGAAACGCGATCGCGGCGTGCTTCGGCGCGCTCGCTAACGTCAAGAACGTGTTCGTGGTCGATCCCGACATCGACATCTTCTCCGACGAGCAGATGGACTGGGCGCTGGCGACGCGGTTCCAGGCCGACCGCGACCTCATCGTCGTCGACGGGCTGCGCACCTTGCCGCTCGATCCTTCGGTTGCGCCGGGCACGCGCACCGGCGCCAAGGCAGGCTTCGACCTGACCTGGCCGTTCGGCACCGGCGGGCGGCTGGAAAAGCGCGTGCCGGAGCCGCCGGCATTTGCGGGCTCACGATTTGCGTCGGTCGAAGCAGCGCTCGCCGACGGCCCGAAGTATTTCGAGGAACTGATGACGGCGCTCGGCAGCCGCGACGGCCGCGAGGTCGTGCTCGCGCTCGAACCGTTGCGTGCCGCCGGCACGCTCGGGCGGGATGCGGATGGGCGGTACGTGGTGAAGGCGTAGCCGGCGTAGGGTGGGCAAAGGCGCGGAACGCGCCGTGCCCACGCGTGCAGTCCCCAAACAGATTTCGATTCATTGGCAGACGTGGGCACGCGGTGCTTCGCACCGCTTTGCCCACCCTACGAGCTCCTCAGTACGCGTAGCGAAGTCTTCAGACCCTCATCCTGAGGAGGCGCGAAGCGCCGTCTCGAAGGATGGCGGCGCATTCCAAAATTGCGGCAATGCTTCGAGACGCGATCGATCGCTCCTCAGCATGAGGGTCAGCGCTGTGGCTACATCGGCTTGCAGCTACAGCCGCTTGAACGAATTGTAGACGTTGCGGGTGTGGCCAGTGGCGTGCTGCGGATTGTTGGCCCAGGTGGCGTCGAGATCGGCGAGCGGCTTGAGGGCGATCACCTCCTGCTCGGTCTTGCCCTCGTTGAACAGTTTCTCGATGCGGTCGCGCGAGGTCACCAGCATGTCGCGGAACGCGACGACGTCGGCGCGGGTGGCGAGCGGCCCGTGCCCGGGCACGATCTTGGTCGTGTCGTTCGCCACCTTGAGGTAGGCGTCCGCCGCGCGGATCATGCCGCGCACGTCGCCGCCGTTGGCGAAGTCGATGTTCTGATAGCGCTTGAGGTTGTTGAAGGTGTCGCCGGTGGCGAGCACGTTGGCGTCGGGAAAGTAAACCCAGGTGTCGCCGTCGGTGTGGGCGTTGGCGATGTGGGTCAGCACCGCCTTGCGGCCGCCCGCATCGAGCGTGATCGAACCGCCGAAATATGTCTGCTTGGGCAGCGCGTCCGCCGGCCGCGGCGCCGCCTTGACGCCGGTCAGGCCGTTGATCGTGCCCGCCGCAAGCCGCACCCGGATGTTGTCATGCGCGACGACCACGACGCCGTCCCTGGCGAAGTTCTCGTTCCCGCCGGTATGGTCGCCATGGTAGTGCGTGTTGATCAGGTATTTGACCGGCGACGGCGCGAGCGCCTGGATGGCAGCCCGGATCTTGTCGGACAGCGGCGCGAACTGGCCGTCCACCATGATGACGGCGTCGGCGCCGACCGCGACCGTGATGTTGCCGCCCTGCCCCATCAGCATGAAGGTCTTGTTGCCCAGGTCGATGGTCCTGATTTGGATTTTGTTCCAGTCGATCAGCGGCGGAGCCGGCGGCGTTGCCGGCGGCTGTTGCGCATGCGCGACCGCCAGCATCATCGTTGTGGCCGACAGCGCGGCCAGCGCGATCCTGTTCATGGGCTTCCTCGTGTCAGAAACCCGCCGCTTACTGTGGCGGCGGTTGTAGGCAAAGCCTACGCCAGCGCACGCAGGCGGAAAAGCCGGTTGCCGGGATTGTGAACGCATGTCCTCATCCTGAGGAGCATCGCAATCCGTGTGCTCCTCAGCACGAGGATTGAGAAGGCGGCACGACGGTGATGCAATGCGCTTCGCTTGTTGCGCCCTACGGGATAGTGTCCGGGCATCTGAATTCGGAGAGGCGACATGAAGATCGCAGTGATGGCGGCGGGCGCGGTCGGCGGCTATTTCGGCGCAAGGCTTGCCGACGCCGGCCATGACGTGACCTTCATCGCCCGCGGCGCGCATCTCGACGCCATCCGCCGCGACGGTCTCAATGTCGAGAGCACGTTGGGCGATCTGCATCTGAAAAATGCGAAGGCAACCGACGATCCGAAGTCGGTCGGGCCGGTCGACGTCGTGCTGTTCGCCGTCAAGCTGTGGGACACCGAAGCGGCCGGCCAGGCGATGCTTCCGCTGGTCGGACCCGACACCCGCGTCATCACGCTGCAGAACGGCGTCGACAGCGTCGAGCGGCTCGCGCCGATCATCGGCGATGCGGCGGCGATCGGCGGTGCCACCTATGTGGTCTCGAACGTCCCGGCGCCCGGCATGATCCGCCACACCGGCGCGATCGCGAAGATCCGCTGCGGCCGGCTCGACCGGCGGCCCGATGCGGTGCTGGTAAAGTATGTGTACGAGATCATGGCGGCAAAGATCGACATCACGCTGTCGGACGACATGTGGCTCGACCTATGGAAGAAGTTCGCGCTGCTTTCGGGCACGTCGGGCGCCACCGCCAGCACCCGCCAGCCGCTCGGCGTTATTCGCGACGATCCCGACATGCGCATTCTCCTGCAGCGGCTGATGCAGGAGACCGTCACGGTGGGCCGCTCCGCCGGCGTGCCGTTCACGGACGACATCGCGGCGGAGCTCGACCGTTCGATCGCGGGGTTCCCGCCCACCATGCGGGCCTCGATGGCGAACGACCTCGATGCCGGCAACCGGCTGGAGCTGGACTGGCTCGCCGGCAAGGTGGTAGCGCTAGGCCGCAAGTACAGCCTCGCGACGCCCACGCAGGACGCAGTCTACGCCATCCTCAAGCCGTTCCGGATGGGCCGGCCGAAGTAGCGATCTGCCTGCGCCAAAGAGTGGCAGGAGTTTCCCGGGGCATGGACATGCCCCGTCTTTCGCAGACATGCTATCCTGCCGGCGAAACGGCGGCCGCAAAGAGCCGCCCGACAAACCGCGAGGAGCGCCCATCCATGATGCTGCAACGAATCCTGCTCGCCGGCCTTGCCGCCATCGCCGGCGCCGGCTTCGCCCAAGTCCAAATCGCGCAGGCCCAGGAAACCACCATCAAGGTCGGCATGGTCAAGTCGATCACTTCGGTGGTCGCGCTCACCGCCATCGACAAGGGCTACTTCAAGGAGTTCGGCATCAAGGTCGAGACCCAGTTCCTCGACACCGCCGCCAATTCGATTGCGCTGGTGGCGCAGAACCAGTTCCAGATCGTCGAGGGCGGCGTATCGGCGAGCTACTTCAACGCCATCGAAAAGAACCTGCCGATCGCAATCGTGATAGACCGGGTGTCGAGCCCGATCGGCCACAATCTGATGCTGCGATCGGACCTCAAGGACCAGATCACGTCGTTGAAGCAGCTCAAGGGCAAGATCATCGCGACCAACGGTCAGGGCGCGGTCTCGACCTACGAAGTCGGTAAGATGCTGGAGACCGAGGGCCTCACCATCAACGACGTCGAAATCAAGGTCATCCCGTTCACCCAATATGCGGTGGCGTTCAAGAACAAGGCGATCGACGCCGCCATCGCCATTCCGCCGTTCACCGCGCAGCTGGCCGAAAGCGGACTGGCGGTGAACTTCAAGGACCCCGACGAGCTCGTTAAGCCGCATCCGTTGAACATCGCCGTCAACATCATCAACACCGAGTGGGCGAGCAAGAACGAGCAGCTGTTGAAGAACTACTACGTCGCCTACCAGCGGGCGGCGCGGGAATATTGCCAAGCCTATCACGGCGGCTCCAACCGCCAGGCCATCATCGACATCTCGGTGCGAACCGGCACCGAGACCAGGCCGGCATTGCTGCACAAGTATCCGTGGCCGGCGCGCAATCCCGACGGCCGGGTCAATGTCGCCAGCATGCTCGACATGAATGCCTGGTTCGTGAAGAACAAGATGAGCAACACGGTGTTCCCGGCGGAGCGGGTGGTCGACAACCGTTATGCCGACTACGCGCTGTCGAAGCTCGGGCCGTTCGTGCTGGAGAACAAGGCCAGCAAGCTCGCGGGCTGCCGCTGAAGCGCGTTCCGGGGGGAGAGCGTCACAATGGCTGTCGAGCGGCGCGGCGCGGCGATCAAGATCGCCAACCTGCGCAAGGAGTACCAGAGCGCGCGCGGCCATGTGCTGGCGCTCGACGGCATCGATCTTTCGATCGCGCCGGGCGAGTTCGTGTGTATCGTCGGCCCGTCGGGCTGCGGCAAGTCCACGCTGCTGCGTATCCTCGCCGGGCTCGACCGGCAATCGAGCGGCACGCTGACCATCGAGGCACCCGGCTGGCCCGTCGAGAACGCCATGGTGTTCCAGGAGAGCGGGCTGTTCCCCTGGATGAGCGTCGAGAAGAACGTCGGTTTCGGCCTGATGACACGCGGCGTGCCCAAGGCCGAAGCCGCCGGGCGCATCGACGCGGCGCTGAAGCTCGTGGGGCTGACGAAATTCCGCCGGCACTATCCGCACCAGCTCTCCGGCGGCATGCGGCAGAGGAGCGCCATCGCGCGGGCCTTCGTCACCGACCCCGGCGTGCTCCTCATGGACGAGCCGTTCGCCGCGCTCGACGCCCAGAACCGGGCGATCCTGCAGGCCGAGTTGGTGCGCATCTGGGAGCAGACCCGCAAGACCGTGGTCTACATCACGCACTCCATTGAAGAAGCGCTGATGCTCGGCGACCGCACCGTGGTGATGACCGCGCAGCCCGGCCGCATCAAGCACATCATCGACGTGCCCTTCCCGCATCCGCGCGACCTGTTCACACTGTCGGCGACCGCGGAGTTCGGCCAGCTCAAGCTCGACATCTGGCGGGTGCTGGAGGACGAGGTAACCCGCGCACGGGCGGAGATCGAAGGATGAGTGCGATGAAATATCCACCGCTCACCGCAAACTCGATGCGCTCCTTCTCAGCGCGTTACGCGGAGAGAGTTTCACCCCACCCCGTCTCGCCGCTCGCATATGCTCCCGGCTCGCCGACCCTCCCCCTCCAGGGGAGGGTGGTCGTGGCACGCTCAGTGCCACACTTCCAAGATTGCACAGCAAATGTGTCAGTAGTCCTGCAGTTGCACGCGCGGCGCACTCTTCTTCACCCTCCCCTGGAGGGGGAGGGTCGGCGCCGAGCGAATGCGAGGCGGCGGGGTGGGGTGAGCGGACCGCGCCTCCGCGCGCGCTGGCCGACAGGACGGCCCGCATGATGTCCGCCAAGGCTCGCGAACGGCTGCTCTACTTGATCTCGCCGATCGGGCTCCTGCTCCTGTGGCAGCTGCTGCTGATGGCGGGCTTCGGCGACCGCCGCTTCATTCCGGCACCGAGCGATATCGCGGTGCGGTTCTGGGACCTCGTGGTCAGCGGCGAACTTGCCCTGCACGTCGGCGTCACGCTCTACCGCGTCGCGCTCGGCTTCGTGGTCGGCGTCGTGCCGGCGGTCGCCATGGGACTGCTGATGGCGATGTTCAAGCCGGTGCGCATCTTCTTCGATCCGCTGATCGCCACGCTGTTTCCGATTCCGAAGATCGCGCTGATGCCGCTCTTGCTGCTGGCCTTCGGCTTCGGCGATGCGTCGAAAGTGGCGCTGGTCGCCATCGCGGTGTTCTTTCCGGTGATCGTCAACACCTATGTGGGCGCCGCCAACATCGACAAGCTCTACTGGGACGTGGCGAAGAACTACGGCGCCAGCCAATGGATCATGTTCACCCGCGTGGTGTTCTTCGGCGCGCTGCCGACGATCTTCGCCGGGCTGCGTATCGCGCTGGCGGTGTCGTTCATCGTGCTGGTGGCCTCGGAATTCGTCGCCACCAAGAACGGCATCGGCTACCTGATCTGGAATTCGTGGGAGCTGCTGCAGGTCGACGTGATGTTCGTCGGCATCGTCACCGTCGGCATTATCGGCCTGATCACGTCGGTGTTGTTCCAGGAGATCGAGCGCTGGGCGATTCCCTGGAAGGCGGAGTGACGAGCCACGGTCAGCCCGGAGCGGCCGGAGCCCGGTATCCATATTCCCGCATCATCCGGATTCCGAACAGCCGCTGCGCGGCTTCCGGAATGACGCACGATCAGCGCCCGGCGGCGTAGGCCTGCATGCCGCGCGGGTTGGCGGCGGCGCGGCGCCGGCGGCCGTCGCGCGAGGCCGCGGTGAGCCGGCCCTCGCACCAGTCGGCGTCGACCTCGACCTTGTGGCCGCGGTGTTCCAGCTCCTGCACGGTTTCCTTCGGCAGCCGGCCTTCGACGATCAGCACACCGGGGCGCGCCGTGCGCGGCCAGAACGAGATCGGGAAGTGCTCGGAGTGCCAGGCCGGCGCGTCGATCGCCTCCTGCAGGTTCATGCCGCAATGGACGTGGCGCAGGAACAGCTGCGTGGTCCACTGGTCCTGCTGGTCGCCGCCCGGCGAGCCCCAGGCCAGGTACGGCTCGCCATCGCGCAGCGCCATGGTGGGCGACAGCGTGGTGCGCGGCCGCTTGCCGGGCGCGAGCGCCGCCGGATGGCCCTCCTCCAGCCAGAACATCTGCGCGCGGGTGCCGAGACAGAAGCCGACTTCCGGGATCACCGGAGACGACTGCAGCCAACCGCCCGACGGCGTCGACGACACCATGTTGCCGGCCTGGTCGACGATGTCGAAGTGTACCGTGTCGCCGACCACCTCGCCCATGCGGCCGACGGTCGGTTCGCCCGCGCCCATGCCGGCGACGATCTTCGGTCCGGGCTTGAGCTCGACCACCGCGCCAAATCCCTCGACTGAGCCGGGCCGCAATTCGAGCGAGGCGGTGTGGTGGATGAGCTTGCGCCGCTCGTCATTGTAGGCGTCGGACAGCAGCGTCTCGATCGGGATCTCGGAAAAGTTCGGATCGCCGTAGAACTTCTCGCGGTCGGCAAACGCCAGCTTGGAGCATTCGACCAGGGTGTGGATGAACTCGGCGCCGGTCGGATCGGCGCCATCGAGATCGAAGCCCTTGAGCAGTGCTAGCTGCTGCAGCATCACCGGGCCCTGCGACCAGACGCCGGCCTTGCAGGCGGTGTAGCGGCCGTAGTCGTAGGTCAGCGGCGCCTCGATGTGCGGCTGCCACCGCGCCATGTCCTCGCCGGTGAGGACGCCGCGGTGGCATTCGCCCGAGGTATCCATGATGTCCTGGGTGCGGCAAAAGCGGTCGATCGCCTCGGCGACGAAGCCGCGGCTCCAGGTCCGTCGCGCCTTCTCGATCTGCTTGTCGCGGTCGCCGCCGGCACTCTCCGCCTCGCGCACGATCCGGCTGTAGGTCTCGGCGAGCGCCTTGTTGGTGAACAGCGTGCCGGCCGCCGGAACGCTGCCGCCCGCCAGATAGATCTCCGCGGAGGTCGGCCAGTGCGTGCGGAACAATCCGTCCACGGTCGCGATCGTGGCGCTGGCGCGCTCGACCAGCGGATGGCCGTGCTCGGCGTAGTAGATCGCGGGCGCCAGCACGTCGGTGACCCGCATCGTGCCGTAGTCACGCAACAGCATCATCCAGGTCTCGAACGTGCCGGGCACGCACGCGGCGAGGAGCCCGGTGCCGGGCACGAGATCGAGCCCGAGACTGCGGTAATGTGCGATGGTGGCGGCGGCGGGCGCCGGACCCTGGCCGCAGATCACCTCGACCTTGCCCTTGCGCACGTCGTACAGGATCACCGGCACGTCGCCGCCCGGGCCATTGAGGTGCGGCTCCACCACCTGCAACGTGAACGCGGTCGCGACCGCGGCGTCGAACGCATTGCCGCCACGCTCCAGCATGCTCATGCCGACCGCGGTGGCAATCCAGTGGGTCGAGGTCACGACCCCGAAGGTGCCCTCGATCTCCGGACGCGTGGTGAACACGTTAGGATTGATGTTTTTCATCGGAATGCGGCCCGCTGCTGCGACGGCCGACCTAACCAGCTTTCGGCAGCTGTCACAATCGCGTTTTCGGCATTGGAGCGCGGCCGAACATTCATCGTTTCGCTGCGAAGAGCGGCGTAAATTGCAGGTCCGAGGAAATCCGTGCGCCAGCGACCGTCAGCGCCGAGGTGTTCGACAACGGCCGGCCAACCGGCGCCCGCGAGCGCGGCGGGTCAGCCGGCGTGGCGCCATGCCTTCGTCCTCGGCGCTGCCTTGATGCTCGGCTCAAGCGGGAGCCTGGCCCAGGGCGCCCCGAAGCCGCTCGCGGCGGCCAAGACTGCGCTGGTGCGGTTCGAGCACGCGCCGTTTCCCTATCGCGGCGAGGTGCCGGAAAAGAACCGCCCGTTCCTCGACGCGATGGAAGGCGAGCGGCGCGGCCACGTGTCGCCGCGCGGCGGCATCTACTGGGAGGAACTGACTTACAGCGACCGCCGCTCGCTCCTCCACATCCCCAAGGGCTTCGATCCACGCCGCCCCGCGCTGATCGTCGTGTTCTTTCACGGCAACGAGGCGAAGCTCGTCCGCGACGTGCGCAACCGCCAGGAGGTACCCCGCCAGGTTGACGAATCTGGGCTCAACGCCGTGCTTGTTGCGCCGCAGTTCGCTCTGGACGCGCTCGATTCAAATGCCGGCCGGTTCTGGCAGCGCGGCGTGTTCACGCAATATCTCGCCGAAGCCGCTGGGCGCCTGACACGGCTCTACGGCGACGACCGGGTGCGCGGCACGTTCGAGCGCGCACCCGTGGTGATTGCCGCCTACAGCGGCGGCTACCATCCGGCGGCCTTCATCCTGAAGTCCGGCGCGATCGACAGCCGCGTACAAGGCGTCATCCTGCTCGATTCGCCGTTCGGCGATCTGGAGAAATTCGCCGACTGGCTGGCGCGGCGGACGCCGGCGTTCTTCGTCAGCGCCTACGGCAAGACGGCGCGCGCGGACAATGAACAGTTACAGCGCCTGCTGGAAAATCGCGGCGTGGGCTTCCGGACCACGCTTCCCGAACGCCTCGCGCCCCGCAGCGTCTCGTTCGTGGACTCGCCCGACGAGATCAAGCACGCCGACTTCGTCACCGGCGCCTGGGTGCGGGATCCGCTGAAGGCGCTGCTGCGGCGCGTACCGGGATTTGCACGCGCTGCGCCGCCGCCGGCCGGCGCCGTGACGAAGAAGTGACAACCCGAGCGTGCGCATCATCAGTTCTGCTTCAAAGCATTCGGTTCGGCCACGCCATGCGTCTAGACGCCCCCGCTCATGTGCAAAGCGGCCGCGACATTAGAACACGCAGACCGAAAGGTGGAGTAGGATATTCAGATCGCCGGGCCTTATTGGAGAATTCAAGATGAAGGAGCTTTTGATGGTCCGAGCTATCCTGACAGCGGCGACGTCGCTGGTGCTTGCCATCGCGGCCGGCCCGGCATGGTCGCAGAATTATCCGGACCGGCCGATCACGCTGGTGGTGCCGTTCGTGCCGGGCGGCAGCGCCAGCATCGTGGCACGCAGCATCGCCGACAAGATGTCCGAGGTGCTGGGCCAGCAAATCATTATCGACAACCGCGGCGGCGCCGGCGGTACGATCGCCACCCGCGCGGTGGCGAAGGCGCCGCCCGACGGCTACACCCTGCTGGTGACAACCGGCGCCACGGTCAGCGCCGGGCCCAGTCTCAATCCAAATGTCGGCTACGATCCGCGCAAGGACCTCCAGCCGATCGGCATGTTCGTCGAGACGCCGAACGTGCTGGCGGCGCATCCGTCGCTCGGAGTCGGCTCGGTGGCCGAACTGATCAAGGTCGGCCGCGCAGCACCCGAGGCGATTCCCTTCGGTTCGCCCGGGGTCGGCTCGCTGAACCACCTGACCGGCGAGTTGGTCGCGCACAAGACCGGCATCAAGATGATCCATGTGCCCTACAAGGGCGCGGCGCCGGCACTGAATGACCTCCTGGGCGGCCACATCAAGCTGCTCGTCACCGCGATTCCCACGTCGGCGAGCCAGCTGGCTGCCGGCACCATCCGCCCCCTGGCGATCACCGGCAGCAAGCGCTCTGCGATGCTGCCTACAGTCCCCACCTTCGTCGAGGCGGGCCTGCCCGGCGTCGACGTGCCGCTGCGCTTTGGCATGGCGGCTCCCGCCGGTACGCCGCGGCCGATCATCGACAAGCTCAACAAGGCGCTCAACACGGCGCTGGCGTCCGACGAGGTGCGCAAACGCCTTGCCGCCGAGGGCGCCGAGCCGGCGCCGACGACGCCCGAGGAATACGCGCAGATCATCGACCGGGAGCTGAACTTGTGGTCGGGCCTGGTTAAAGAGATCGGCCTCAAGCCGAAATGAACGGCAGAAGCAGTTACGTGCCGCGGTGGCCTGAGGGGCGCTCCGCCGTCCCTCACGCTGACCGACGGCACCAACATCATCAAGAACAAACTTCGAGGAAACGACCATGCAAGCCACTGCGAGAAGATTGCGCGCGACCGCGTTGGTCGCCGCACTGGCGTTCATTCCGATTCCTGTCGCCGCACAGGACTTCCCGTCGCGGCCGATCACGCTGATCGTGCCGTATGCGGCGGGCGGCGGCAACGACGTGATGGCGCGCGTCGCCGCCGAGAAGATGAGCAAGACGCTCGGCCAGCAGGTCGTGGTCGAAAACCGCGGCGGCGCCGGCGGCTCGATCGCTACCCGGCAGATCGCCAAGTCGCCGCCGGACGGCTACACGCTCGGGCTCGGCGGCACCGGTACGCTGGCGATCAATCCCACGCTCTACCCCAATGTCGGCTACGATCCGCGCAAGGATTTTGCGCCGGTCGGCCTGATCGCAACGAGTGCGCTGGTGGTGGTGGTCCACCCATCGCTTCCGGTGCGCACAATCCCGGAACTGATCGCGCTCGCCAAGAAAGAGCCCGGCAAGCTCACCTTCGCGTCGGCCGGCACCGGTAGCGGCATCCATCTGGCGGCGGAATATTTCGCCACGCTGGCCGGCATCAAGCTCACCCATGTGCCCTACAAGGGCAGCGGGCCGGCGCTGACCGATCTGATCGGCGGCCATGTGTCGATGTATTTCTCCTCGCTGCCGCCCGCGGTCGGACTGATGCGGGACGGCAAGGTCCGGGCGCTCGCGGTGACTGGCGCCAAGCGCTCGCCCTTGTTCCCCGATCTGCCGACGGTCGCGGAATCCGGGCTGCCGGGCTACGAGGCGGTGCTGCACTACGGCATTGTGGCCCCGGCAGGTACGCCCAAGCCGGCGATCGACAAGCTGAGCGCGGCATTGCGCGAGGCTGTGATGTCGGAAGACCTGAAGCAGAAGCTCGCCCGCGACGGCGCCGAACCGCTGCCCTCGACGCCCGCGGAGTACGCTGCCGACATCGACCGCGAGGAGACCAAGTGGTCGGCGATCGTGAAGAAGTCCGGCGCCTCGGCGAAGTAAGCCCCAGCGGCGTCATTCCGGGACGGCGTGAAGCGCCGGGCCCGGAATCCATGGTCACAGCGGGAATGCTGTGGCACAAGCCCGCAAAATGACCAGAATGGAATCCGGGTTCGCGGGCTTCGCCCGCATCCCGGAATGACGGGCATACTTCGATGGACGCCGCAGTCGACCGCAAGGGCAAGAGCGAAGCGCGCTGGCAGCACGAGCTGTACGACCTGCTGCGCCGGCACGACATCACGCAGATCGCCTATGTGCCGGATGCCGGCCACGCCGTGCTGATCGACCGCGCACTCGACGATCCGGCGGTGCGCGCGATTGCGCTCACCACCGAGGAAGAGGGCGTGGCGCTCGCGGCCGGCGCCGATCTCGGCGGCGCGCGCAGCGTGCTGCTGATGCAATCGAGCGGCGTCGGCAACTGCATCAACATGCTGTCGCTGATCAAGGGCGGGCGCTTCCCGTTCCTGACGCTCGTCAGCATGCGCGGCGATTTCGGCGAGGGCAACCCGTGGCAGTTCGCCATGGGCCAGGCGACCAGACCGGCGCTCGAAACCATGGGCGTGATTTGCCTGCGGGCCGAGCACACCGACGACGTGATCCCGACGGCGAGCGCCGCCATCACCATGGCGTTCAAGAGCGGCCAGGCGGTGGCGCTGCTGCTCTCGCAGCGCCTGATCGGCGCCAAGCCGTTTTGAGGGGGTTGCGATGCCGGTCAAGGCCAACCAGGGCAAGGCGATTGCGGCATCGGCGGCGCCGGGGTTCGTGCTGGAGCGCAGCGAGGCGGTGCCGGCGCTGATCGGCCCGCACGAAGATTTCCTGTTCATCGCCGGACTGGGCGGCACCGCCTGCGACGTCGGCGCGGTCACCGGCGACAGCGCGCACGTCTATTCGCTCGGCGGCGCGATGGGCGCAGCCTGCATGATGGGGCTCGGCCTGGCGCTCGCACGGCCCGACAAGCGCGTGCTGGTGGTCACCGGTGACGGCGAACTGCTGATGAACGTCGGCGCGCTCGCCACCATCGCGGTGATCGATCCTCCGAATCTCGCGATCATCTGCGTCGACAACGGCCATTACGGCGAGACCGGCTGGCAGAAGAGCCATACCAGCCTTGGCGTCGACCTGGAGAAGATGGCGGCTGGCGCCGGCATCAAGCGGACCTGCACGGTCGCGACCGAGACCCACATCGCCCTCGGCGCCCGCATGATCCGCGAAGGCAACGGCACGTCGTTCGTGCTGCTGCGCGTGCGTCCGACCGAGCCGGCGCCGTTCCAGCGCAACTTCGACGCCTCGCTCATGCGCGACCGCTTCAAGGCCGCGCTGCAAAGCGGGAGCTGACACCAATGCCGCATGATTGAGGACGCACACTCTCTCCGCTCATTCCCGCGAAAGCGGGAAGCCAGTCCTTAAAAGTTCTGGGTCCCCGCTTTCGCGGGACGAGCGTGACCGGAGCACAGGGGAAGAAAGATATGCAGTTCAGCTTCACCGAAGAGCAGCAGCTGTTCGCCGACAGCGTGCGGAAGTTCGCGCTCGCGCATCTCGAGAAGGACAAACTCAGGCGAGCGCACGATCCGCACTATCCGTTCGACGTCGCGCAGTTGATGAGCCGGCAGGGCCTGATGGGCATCACCATCACGGAGGACGACGGCGGCATGGGCGGATCGCTGATGGACGCAGTGATCGCCATCGAGCAGATCGCTGCGGTCTGTCCGCGAAGTTCCGACGTGGTGCAGTTCGGTAATTTTGGCCCGATCCGTACCTTCGCCGAGTACGGCTCGCCGCAGCAGAAGGCGCGCTGGCTGCCCGATCTGCTACAGGGCCGCATGGTGATGAGCCTCGGCATCACCGAGCCGGACGCCGGCTCGGCCGCGACCGAGCTCAAGACCTTCGCCAAGGCCGACGGCACGCACTACGTGCTCAACGGCAGCAAGCTGTTCTCGACCTTCAGCCCGGACGCGGCGATCTTCCTCGTCTATGTGCGCTTTGGGCCGGGACTGGGTGGCATCGGCTCGGTGATCGTCGAGCGCGGCACGCCCGGCTTCAGCATCGGCCAGCCGTCGAGCTTCATGAGCGGCGAGGAATGGTGCGAATTGCACTTCGACAATTGCCGCATCCCGGCCGAGAATGTGCTGCTCGGACCCGGCGGTTTCAAGAAGCAGATGGCGGGCTTCAACATCGAGCGCATCGGCAACACCGCGCGCTCGCTGGCGTTCGGCCGCTACGCCTTCAACCAGGCGCGCGAGCATGCGCTAACCCGCCGGCAGTTCGGCCGCCCGCTATGCGAGTTCCAGGGCCTGCAGTGGAAGTTCGCCGACATGGCGATCAAGCTCGAAGCCGCGCAACTCTTGCTCTATCGCGCCGCCGCCAATGCGGACCGCGGGCTGCCGTCGGCCTACGAGACCGCGGTCGCCAAGGCGGCCTGCAACGTCACCGGATTCGAGGTCGCGAGCGAGGCCGTGCAGATCATGGGCGCGATGGGCTACAGCCGCGAGAATTTGGTGGAGTGGTGCATGCGGCGCTGCCGCGGCTGGATGATCGCCGGCGGCTCGGTTGAGATTCTGAAGAACCGCATCGCCGAGCATGTGTTCGACCGCCGCTTCGACCAGCGGCCGCCGAAGACTGCGGAAGCGGCGGAGTAGTTCTCGTGTCCCGGACGCGGTGCAGCGCGAAGCTCTTGCGAAGCGGTGCGCCGCTGATCCGGGACCGCAACAGACACCGCCTCCTTTGCGGTCCCGGGTCTGCAGCGCATCACTAAGAAGTGCTGCGCTGCGCCCGGGACACGATCAAATATCCTATGCAAGCTCAATGACCCGTTCACTTCAATCTGATCTGCTGCAGCCACTGCTTTCGCCGCGCACGGTCGCGATCGTGGGGCAGTCGGACGACGCCACGAAGACCGCCGGGCGGCCGCTGAAATATCTGCGGCAGGCGGGCTACTCAGGCCACGTCTATCCGATCAATCCGCGGCGCGAGCGCGTGCTGGGCGAGCGCGCCTGGCCCTCGCTTGCCGATCTGCCTGAAGTCCCCGACCATGCCTACATCGTCACCGGCACCGAGGCCGCGATCGACGCGGTCGCCGAATGCGGCCGGATCGGCGTCAAGATCGCGACCGTGCTGGCCGACGGCTTTGCCGAAACCGGTGCCGAGGGCGTCGCGCGCGAAGCGCGGCTGCGCGCGATCTGCGCCGAGACCGGCGTGCGCGTCATCGGGCCGTCAAGCCTTGGCGTCGTCGACCTGCGCACGAAGGCGATGCTCACCGCCAATCCGACCTTCGACGAGCCCGATCTGCCGGCCGGGCGCATATTCGTCGGCTCCCATTCCGGCAGCATGATCGGCTCGATCTATTCGCGGGGACGCGCGCGCGGGCTGGGCTTTGCGGCGCTGGTTTCGGTCGGGAACGAGGCCGATCTGTCGCTTGGCGAAATCTGCGAGGCCGCGCTCGACGACCCCGGCATCGACGGCTTCATGCTGTTCCTCGAAACCATGCGGCATGCCGACAAGCTGCGGCGCTTTGCACTTGCGGCAGCTGAGCGCGGCAAGCCGGTCCTCGCCTACAAGCTCGGCCGCTCGGCGGCGGCGCGCGAGCTTGCGGTGTCGCATACCGGCGCGCTGGCCGGCGAGGACGACATCGCCGACGTATTCCTCGCCGAGTGCGGCATCGCGCGCGTGATGACGCTCGACGGCCTGATCGAGGGCATGCCGCTGCTCGCGCGCATGCCGGCCGCGCCGCGCACCCCCGGCCGCCGCGCCGTCGCCGTTGTCACCACCACGGCAGGCGGCGCCACCATGGTGGTCGATCCGCTGAGCCTGCGCGGGCTGGCGGTCGAGCCGCCGAACGCCGAGACGCTGGAGCGGCTGCGCGCCGCGACCGGCATCGCGGTGAAACCCGCGCGGCTGATCGATCTCACGGTGGCGGGCGCGCGCTACGACGCCATGAAGGCTGCGCTCGACATTTTGCTCACTGCGCCCGAATTCGATTTTGTATTGACGGTGGTCGGCTCGTCGTCGCGCGCGCATCCGGAGACGACGGTGCGGCCGATCATCGACAGCGCCGGAATGGGCCGGCCGCTCGCCGCATTCCTCGTGCCGGAAGCACCGCAGGCACTCGCGATGCTGGCGGCGGCCGGCGTGCCGGGCTTCCGCACGCCCGAGGCCTGCGCCGACGCTATCGCTGCCGCGCTCTCGCGCCGCGCGCCGCGCGCGCTGCCCTCGCCGTCATGGCCGGGCTGGCATGACGCCAGAATGCGCGCAGGCATGCTCGACGAGCTTGAGGCGAGCGCGCTGCTTGATCGCATCGGCATGTCGCGCGCACCCGCCGTCGCGATCGATGCGGCCATCACAGAGACGCCCGCCCTGCCCTTCGCGTATCCGGTCGCGGTGAAAATCCTGTCCGCCGAGATCGCGCACAAGACCGATATCGGCGGCGTGGTGCTCGGCGTGAAGGATGGCGATGAACTGCTCGCCGCGATCAGCAAGATTGCTGCCGCCCTCGCGCAGCGCCAACCGGACACGCGAGTCGAACGTGTGCTGGTGCAACACATGATCTCGGGGCTTGGCGAAGTGCTGATCGGCTACCGCGTCGACCGCGACGTCGGCCCGATCGTGCTGGTTGCGGCAGGCGGCGTGCTGACCGAGATCGAGCGCGACCGCAGCCTGCGGCTGGCGCCCGTCGATCTCGCGACCGCGCACGAGATGATCGCCGAGGTGCGCGGGCTCAAAGTGTTCGCCGGCTACCGCGGCAAGCCGGCGGGCGATCTCGACGCCCTGGCCCACGCGATCGTGAAGCTGTCGCAACTTGCCGCCGAACCCGCGGTCGCGGAGGCCGAAATCAATCCGCTGATCGTGCGCGCCGCGGGCGAAGGCTTGATCGCCGTCGACGCGCTGGTGCGGCTCAATCCCTCCGTGGTCATTCCGGGGCCCGAGCGTAGCGAGGGAACCCGGAATCCATAACGGCGAAGCCTATGGATTCCCGGCTCGCGCTGACGCGTGCCCCGGAATGACCGGAGAGGGTTCAGAACGCTGTCATTCTCATCTAGGCTGCGACAGGAACCCGGAGCCGCCCATGTCCCACGCCGAAGCCGTTCACATGCTGCATCCCGCCGCCGGCGCGACGCGGGCCATCGTCGACTTTGTCGATGCGTTGCGTTACGGCGCATTGTCCGAGGAAGTGCGGCACTACGCACGGCGGCATCTGCTCGACACCGTCGGCGTGATGGTCGCGGGCGCGCCCGGCGACGTGGCGACGCGGGCCGAAGCCGTCGTCGCGTCGGTGCGGCCGGCCGGACAGGTCCCGGTGCCGGGCCGCGCGCGCCGCGCCGACCTGCTCGACGCGGCTTTCCTTGGCGGCACCGCGGCCCACGGCATCGAGCTTGACGACGGCTACCGTCACGGCTCGGCGCATTGCGGCTGCACTGTCATCCCGGCGGCGCTGAGCGTCGCCTATACGCAGAACGCCGGCGGCCCGGCGCTGATCGAAGCCATCGTGGCGGGTTACGAGACCGCGATCACGCTCGCACGGGCCTGCGCGCCCGACCTCCGGCAGCGCGGCTTTCATCCGACCAGCGCGGTCGGGCCGTTCGGCGCCGCCATGGCAACAGCGAAGCTGCGCGATCTGCCGGCCGCAAAACTTCATCACGCGCTCGGGCTTGCGGCGTCGAGCGCGGCGGGACTGTTCGCCTTCGTCAACGGCGGCGGCGACATCAAGCGGCTGCACGCCGGCCATGCTTCGCGTGAAGGCCTGCAGGCGGCGCTGCTTGCCGAGCAAGGCGTCGAAGGGCCGCCCGACGTGATCGAGAATCGCGACGGCTTCATGCAGGCGTTCGCCTTCGGCCGCCTCGATAAAGCACGACCCATTGCGCTGCCGCCTGCCGTGCCGTTCGGCATCACCGACTGCTACATCAAGCCATATGCGTGTTGCCGCCACATCCAGCCGGCGGTCGAGGCGCTGTTCGGCCTGCTCAACGACGAAAAAATCGAGACCGGCGACATCGAGCGGGTCGAGGTCGAGACCTACCGGATTGCCGCCGAGCACGCGCACACCGGCTGGGACGACTTCGCCAGCGCGCAACTGAGCTTTCCCTACATGATGGGCGTGGCGGCGCGTTTCCGCGGCGTCAGCTTCGCACATTTCGACGAGAAAACGCGGGCCGATCCGGCGTTCGCGGCGTTTGCCAAGAAACTCACCGTCACGGCACCGCCGGAGATCGACGCACTTTATCCGAGACTACGCCCGGCGCGCGTCACCGTGACGACGCCGCGCGGAAAATTCACCCGGCAGGCCGACGAGGCGCTCGGCTCGCGGATCGTGCCGCTCGACGACGCGGGGCTGAAGGCAAAGTTCGACGATCTGGTCGGGCCGGTGTTCGGCACGGCGCGGACGCGGGAGCTGGCCGAACGGCTGTGGGCGGTCGAGACCATGGACAATATCGCTCCCCTCGTCGATGCGCTCGTCAAGCCGGCGTAGCCGACTTCACCTCTCCCCGGAGGGGTGTGGTCGGCGCACGAAGTGCGCCGGGTGAAGGGGATCGGATTTCTCGAAGAAGTTAGGCCCCCTTACCCCAACCCTCTCCCCTCCGGGGAGAGGGAGCGCACCGAATTCGCTGCACAGCAGCGGGTCGAACTCACGCATACTTCGGGAACAGGGCGAGCGCGTTGGTGCGGTCGATGGCGGCGCGCTGTGCGGGCGACAAGTCGCGCGCCTCGTGCGTCTTCACCGCCTCGGCGATCACGCGCGGATTGGCGAACGGATAGTCGGTGCCGAAGAGGATACGATCGGGCTTCGCGACGTGGTCGAGCGCGCCGAACGTGACGTCGCCCGGCGCGAGCGCGTTGTCGTACCAGAACCGTGCGAGGCCTTCGAGCACTTGCGCCTGCGAAAGCTGCGGCAGCCGCTTGTCGATCATCGGCGACACCGCGAGCCGCCAGGCGAAATACGGCATCACGCCGCCGCCGTGCGGCAGGATGAAACGGATGCCCGGGAAGCGGTCGAGCGCACCGGAAAAGACCAAATTTACCGCAGCGCGTGTTGTATCGAACAGGTACTCCATCATGAACGCCGGCCACGGCAGCGCGAGGTTCTTGCTCGACGGATGCAGGCCGGGATGCACGAACACCACGGCGCTGCGGGCGTCGAGCGCCTGCATCAACGGATCGAAGAACGGATCGCCCAGGAACTGCTCGCCGTAGCTGGCAAACAGCGATACGCCGTCGTGCTTGAGCACGTCGAGGCAATGCAGGGTTTCCTTCACCGCCGCATCCAAGCTGCCCATCGGCACGGTGCCGAGCGCGCCGAAGCGGCGGGGCCAGCGTGCCGCCAGTTCAGAAGCGTATTCATTGCAGCGCCGCGCCAATGCCCCGCCCGCCTCCGCGTTGACGAAGCCGACGCCGGGCTGCGCCAGCGAGGTCAGTGCGACCTCGATGCCGTGCGTATCCATCAGTTCGAGCGCGAGTTCGGGCGTCCAATCCGGATAGCGGCCGATCGCCGGCCCGCGCCCGGCCGCATACACGGCCTCGCTGTAGAATTCGGGAATCAGGTGGAAGTGAACGTCAATCCGGCGCGGCGATGACATTGCTTGGTTCTCTTGCTTTCGTTCTTCTTAACTCTAGCGTCATTCCGGGGCGCGGGCGAAGCCTGCGAACCCGAAATCCATTCTGAACACCTGGCACGATGGATTCCGGGCTCGCGACTTCGTCGCGCCCCGGAATGACGAGAGATTTCGATCCAACAACGATGCACGACAGGCTGCAGTGGGCCCGTGTTGAATTTTGCGAGCTGCCATGCCTCTATGCCGTCCCACCACGGAGAAAGCGCATTGCCCTGGATCGACGCCAACGGCATCAGCATCCATTACGAGCTTACCGGCAACGGCCCGTCGGTCGTGCTGCTGCACGAGATGGGCGGCACGCTCGCGAGCTGGGACGACGTGGTTCCGGGGTTGACACCGCAGTTCCGCGTGCTGCGCTACGACCAGCGCGGCTCGGGCCTGACCGAGAAGGTGCGCAACATCACCACCGAGCTCTTGACCGCCGACCTGATGGCGATGCTCGACGGCAGCGGCTTGCCGCCGCCGTACCACTTCGTCACGGTTGCGGCCGCCACCATGCAGACGCTGCTCTACATGACGAAGCATCCGGATCGGATCGGAAGCTTCACCTTCTGCAACCCGTTCACCGGTGCCAGCCCGAACCGGGTGGCGGCGCTCCAGGAACGGGCAGGGCTTGCCGAACGCGAAGGCCTGCGCGCCGCCATTCCGACCACGCTCGACAATTCGTGGCCGTCGGACATCGGCGATCCGGCTGCCTATGCGACCTATCGCGGACGCTACATGGCGCACGATCCGGTCTGCTTCGCGGCGCTCAACCGCTCGATCGCCGAACCGAACGTGACGCATCTTGCCAAGGAGATCGCGAAACCCACGTTGGTGATCGCCGGCCGGTTCGACAAGGTGCGGCCGCCGGCCACGAGCGAGGAGTTCGCCAAGACGATCCCGGGCGCGCGCTTCGAGTTGATCGACGCGGTGCACATGATGCCGGCGCAGGCGCCCGCGGCGGTGCTGGCACTGCTGCAGGAGTTTCTGGGCCAGCATACATCGTGATGGACAAGCTTTGACCCGGGCGGTTATTTCCGTTCGTCCCCGCGCAAGCGAGGACCCAGAAGGAGAGTCTGGATGCCCGCTTTAGCGGGCACGAACGGAAGGAGCACTGCAAGCGCAGAAGACCAGAAGGATTTCGTGAGATGAAAATCAAGGCCAACGGCATCCACATCAATTACGAGGTCGACGGCCCGGATAACGCGCCGTGGCTGATCCTCAGCAACTCGCTCGCCACCAACTTCCACATGTGGGACCCGCAGGCCGAGGCGCTATCGAAAAGCCTGCGCGTGCTGCGCTACGACCAGCGCGGCCACGGCTCGACCGACGCACCAGCCGGTCCCTACACCTTCGAACTGCTGATCGACGACGCGGTCGCGCTGATGGACGCACTCAACATCAAGCGCGCGCATTTCGGCGGCCTGTCGATGGGCGCCGCCACTGCACTCGGCTTCGCACAGCAGCATCCAGACCGGCTCGACAAAGTGATTGTCTGCGATTCACCGTGCCAGTCGACGCCGCAAAGTTCCCAGCAATGGCGCGAGCGCATCGCCATCGCCGAAAAGGAGGGCATGGAACCGCTGGTCGAGCCGACGGTCGGACGCTGGTTCCCGCCCGACGTCATGAAGGCCAACCCGCCCTATGTTGACCAGGTCCGCGCCATGGTGCGCACCACGCCGGTGAACGGCTTCATGGGCTGCGGCGCGGCGCTCGCCGATCACAACTATGCGTCAAGGGTCGCGACCGTCACCCGGCCGGTGCTGTTCATCGCCGGCGAGAAGGACGGCGTGACGCCCGCCGCCATGCGCAAGATGAGCGAGGCACTCCCGGGCTCGCGTTATGTCGAACTGAAGGGCGCCGGCCACATCTCCAACCTCGACCAGCCGCAGGGTTTCACCGCCGCGGTTCGGGAGTTCCTCGGCGCCTGAGGGCCATAGCGAAAAGGAGTAAAAGTCTGGATCGGGGTCGTCCTGTTGGGGCATACTGGATTTAATAATGAGAACACGGGCCGAGAGCCCAATATCCAAGGAGGAACTTCATGGCCACTGTGACAATGAAGGCGCCGGCCCCGGGCGGGCTCTCCAACAAAGCCCGCGAACTCATGGAGGAGATCAACGCCGAAGCCGGCAAGCATAACGTCTGGGTTCGCACCCAGGCGAACGCGCCGGCGCAGAAGCCCTGGTTCAGCGACACCGACGGGTCCGGCAGCGGCGAAGTCGCGAGCGGGCGGGTCGCGGTCGCACAACTGAAAACCCAGCCCTACATCTGGCACTGGAAGGAATACAGCCCCTACCTCAACCAGATTTCCGAGATCGCCCGCAAGGCCGACGTCTCGCCGATCGAGTTCGCCGATCGTCAAAGCATTCTGCTGCTGAATCCGGGCCTCAACGGCCGGCTGCAGGTCACCAACACCATCCGCTGCGCGATCTCGGTCTATAATCCGGGCGACGTCGCGCCGGTGCACCTGCATTCGCCGAACGCCAGCCGCACCATCCTGTCCGACAAGGGCGGCTACACGGTTGTCGAGGGCGAGCGCGTCACCGCCAACCGCGGCGACCTGATCCTGACGCCGAACGGCACCTGGCACGACCACGGCAACGATTCCTCCGAACCGGTAATTTGGATCGACACGCTCGACTGGCCGCTGATGGAGTTCCTCGACGCCGCCTGGGTCGATCATCATATGCCGGGCCTGAAGGGCGGCAACGCCAACGTACAGCCCGTCACCGTCACCGAGGGTTATTCGCGCGCGCTGTACGGCCATGGCGGCATCAAGCCGACCTTCGTCAACCACCAGCGCGGCGTCGGTCACGCCCCGGCGCCGCTGTTCCACTATCGCGGCGAGGACGTGAAGGAGATGCTGCACGACCTGCGCAACGAAAAGGGCGATGCCCATGAGGGCATCAAGGTCGATTTCGTCAATCCGGTCACCGGCGAGCCGGTGTTCAAGACGCTGAACTATTCGGCGCAGCTTTTGCGCCCGGGCGAGACCACCGAGTGGAAGCGCGAGACCGCCGGGGCGTATTACGTCGTGATCGAAGGCACCGGCGCGAGCGAAGTCGGCGGCAAGCGCTTCGAATGGGGCCATAACGACCTGTTCGTGGCACCGAACTTCACCTGGCGCCGCCACACCAACACCGGCAAGACCGACGCGGTGCTCTATTCGGTGTCGGACGCCGCGCTGATGAAGAATATCGGCCAGTACTACGCGCAAGGCCGGGGCAAGGACGGCAAGGTGGCCGAGTTGCACTGACGGAACGGTGCCTGCTGATCGCTTATCGAGCTGCGCCAAAGAGAACGGCCGGAGCACCGCTCCGGCCGTTCTGCTTCGCGTTTGAGATTACCAAGCGGCTTTATTCGGTCGGTTCTACGCCTCATCCGCGACGGTATTGCGCAGCACGCCGATCTGTGGCGAGGCGACCTCGACCACGTCGCCGGGCTTGAGCCACACCGGTGGATTGCGGTGCACGCCGGCGCCGGTCGGCGTGCCGGTCCAGATGTAGTCGCCGGGCTTGAGGGTCGCGAAGGTCGAGATGTAGCTGATCAGCCAGGCGAAGCCCCAGGTCAGCCGGTCGGTGGTGTCGTCCTGACGCAGTTCGCCGTTTACCGTGGTGGTGACGCGCAGCGGCTTGGCGGGATCGAGTTCGTCGGTGGTCACGACCCACGGCCCGAGGCTTCCGGACTTGTCGAAGTTCTTGCCCTGCGTGACGTTCAGCGAGCCGTGGCGCAGCCAGTCGCGCACGCTGCCTTCGTTGCCCAGCGTGAAGCCGCCGATCATCGACAGCGCCTGCTCCTGCGGCACGTGCCGGCCTTCCTTGCCGATGACGAGAACGATCTCGCCCTCGTAGTCGAACTTGTCGGACACCTTCGGCCGGACGATCGGCTGATCGGCGCCGACCAGCGACGTCGGAAAGCGGCAGAACAGGTTTGGATATTTCGGCGCATCGACGCTGCCCTTGTACTCGGCGGCTCGGTCCGGATAGTTGATGCCGACGCAGATGTTCTTGTCCGGCGTCAGGATGGGCGGCAGCAATTCGACGTCCTTGAGCTGGACATCGGCCGGACCGCTCGCGGCCGCACGCGCCTCGCCAAACGCGCCTGCACGGAAGACATCGAGCAGGCTCGGATACTTCGCCAGCCTGCGGCCGAGGTCGACGATGCCGCCGTCAGTCACGACGCCGTAGCTGATGCGGCCGTTGGCTTTGAATGATGCAAGTCGCATGTGTCCGGTTTCCATTTCTAACGAGTGATGCCCCATCTCTCCGCTCGCCCCGCGAAAGCGGGGACCCAGAGCAACAAGCACCGAGTGCGCGTCCCTGGGTCCCCGCTTTCGCGGGGACGAGCGGAGAGAGATTCAGTCCTACACCGACGCCGGGGCGCCCGGCTGCTTGAGCGGATGGGCGCGGGCGAAGGCGTCGTTCTGCATGCAGGTATCTACGATGCGACGGACGGTCGGGAACGGCGTGGTGTCGTATTTGTAGAAGCCGGCGCCGGTCGCCTGCGTCACCAGGCAGATGTCCGCAATGGTGATCTGGTCGCCCTGGCAGTAGCGCCCGGTCTCCTTGCTGTTGGCGAGATTGGTTTCGAGCGCGGTCAGCGCGGCGCCGATCCAGTGGTGGATGAACTTCAGCCGGGTCGGCTCATCGAGGTGCAATTCGTGCTCCAGGTATTCGCGCACCCGCGGCACCAGCAGCGGATGGGAATCGCAGGCAACGATCTGCGCCAGCCCGCGCACCCGCGCACGCGCCCGCGGCTCCTTCGGCAGCAACGGCGGGTTGGGGTGGGTTTCGTCGAGATATTCCATGATGGCAAGCGACTGGAACAGCACCGGACCGTCGCCGTCGATCAACGCCGGCAGCACCATCTGCGGATTGACCTTGCGGTAGGCCTCCTCGCGCTGCCGGCCCTGCACCAGGTTCACGTCGACGATCTCGTCCGGCACGATGCCTTTCAGGTTGAGCGCGATGCGCACGCGAAACGACGCGAGCGACCGCCAGAATGAAAAGAATTTCACGGGACCTCCCCTGCGGCTGCGGCACGGCGTTGGCTTCGCCCGAAATTGTGGTGCGCGTGCTCCTATCATAATATGAACCAAGCACGAACCCTCAGGATGTGTCCCGGACGCGGTGCAGCGCGAAGCTTTTGTGGAGCGGTACACCGCTGATCCGGGACCGCAACAGACACGGGCCACCTTGCGATCCCGGGTCTGCAGTGCAGCAGCGCAGCAAGAGGCTGCGCTGCTGCACTGCGCCCGGGATACATAGGGAAAATGGGAGGGACGCCATGAGTTCGGTCGACGACACGCGCGCGAGCCCCGCCAGATCCCATCAACGCCGCAGCGAAGTCCGCGACGGCATGCGCATCGACTGGGACGTGCCGATCACGATGGACGACGGGCTGATCCTGCGCGCCGATATTTTCCGCCCCGTGAAGGACGGCCGGTATCCGGTGATCCTGAGCTACGGCCCCTACGCCAAGGGCCTGGCGTTCCAGGACGGCTATCCGAGCGCGTGGCAGCGCATGGCTGAGAAGCACCCGGACGTGGCCGCAGGCTCCAGCAACCTCTACCAGAGCTGGGAGGTGGTCGACCCTGAGAAATGGGTGCCGCACGATTATGCCTGCGTGCGCGTCGATTCCCGCGGCGCCGGCTGTTCGCCGGGCTTCATCGACCATTTCTCCCCGCGCGAAACCAAGGACTTCCACGACTGCATCGAATGGGCCGGCGTGCAGCCGTGGTCGAACGGCAAGGTCGGGCTCAACGGCATTTCGTATTACGGCATCAACCAGTGGCACGTGGCGTCGCTGCAGCCGCCGCACCTCGCCGCCATGTGCATCTGGGAAGGCGCCGCCGACTGGTACCGCGACATGACGCACCACGGCGGCATCCTCTGCACGTTCTGGGAAAACTGGTACGACATGCAGGTCAAGACCGTGCAGTACGGCGCGGGCGAGCGCGGCCGGCGGTCGCGAGTTCACGGCGAACTGGTGTGCGGGCCGGAAATCTTGTCGGAATCCGACCTAGCGCGGAATCGCAGCGCGTTCGGCGACGACATCCGCGCCCATCCGCTCGACGACGACTACCACAAGGCGCGCTCGCCGGTCTGGTCCAAGGTCACGACGCCACTCCTTTCCGCCGCCAACTGGGGCGGCCAACCACTGCATCCGCGCGGCAATTTCGAGGGCTTCGTGCGCGCCGCCGCCAAGGACAAGTGGCTGGAGGTGCACGGCATCGAGCACTGGACGCACTTCTACACCGACTACGGCCGCAAGCTGCAGCTCAAGTTCTTCGACCATTTCCTGCACGGCAAGAAGAACGGCTGGGACAAGCAGCCGCGGGTGCTACTGCAGGTGCGTCATCCGGGCGAAAAATTCGTTGAACGTGCCGAAGCCGAATGGCCTCTCAAGCGCACGAAGTGGACGAAGCTCTATCTTGAGCCCGCGAGCGGCGCGCTGAGCTCGAAAAAGACCTCCGCCAAGGCGGCGATGAAGTTCGACGCCATGGGCGACGGCCTCACTTTCCTGAGCGAGCCGCTGCCGCAGGCGACCGAGATCACCGGGCCGTCAGCGGTCAAACTGTTCGTCTCGTCGTCGACCGCGGACGCTGACCTGTTCGTGGTGCTGCGGGTATTCACGCCGGACCTCAAGGAGGTGGTATTCCAGGGCGCAATCGATCCGCACACGCCGGTCGGGCAGGGCTGGCTGCGCGCCTCGCACCGCAAGCTCGACAAGAAGCTGTCCACGCCCTACCGGCCCTATCACAGCCACGACAAGCGCGAGCCGCTCAAGAAAGGCGAGGTGGCCGAACTCGATATCGAGATCTGGCCGACCTCGATCGTAGTACCGGCCGGCCACCGCATCGGGCTCAGCATCCGCGGCAAGGATTATGTCTATGGCGGCGCCAGCGGCGGCAAACTTTCCAATTTCAAGAACGAGCTGACCGGTTGTGGTCCGTTCCTGCACGACGATCCGCGCGACCGCCCTCCCAATGTCTTCGGCGGCATCACGACCCTGCATTTCGGTCGCGACAAACAGCCCTATCTGCTGCTGCCGATCATTCCAGGTAATCGGGCGGCGCCAGAGCGGACATGAGGAACCGCGCGGTCTACCTCTCCTTCATGCTCGGCCGTGTGTCCCGGGCGCAGCGCAGCACGTAGCGCAGCGGAGTGACGCGCTGCAGACCCGGGACCGCAAAAGGGCCGGTGTTCGTTGCGGTCCCGGATCAGCAGCGCAGCATTTCATGCCGCGCCGCGTCCGGGACAAACGTGGCCGCGGACCCGGAAACGGGCGTGACAAGTCCGGCCCGGAGCGCGAATATCGTCACCGCCAAGGTCAACGACCGGCAAGCAAGTCCCGCCACAAGGGACAGATTGAACGATCAGGGAGGAAGGCATGGCGATCCGCCGCCGATCCGTGCTTCAGGCGTGCCTGAAGCACCCGGTCTACGACCGCGGGACTTCCCCCTGGGCGGCAAGCAAGAACATCAGGCCCTGAAGGGCTGTCAGATCATCCCAAGGAGAACAAACACAATGACTGTGAATCGTCGATCCGTCGTGAAGGGCGCGCTCGCCGCCGGGCTTGCCAGCCAGACGCTGAAAGTTCCAGCTGCGGTGGCTCAGGCCGGCCCCATCAAGGTCGGCTTCCTCACCATCAAGACCGGCCCGCTCGCCTCCGGCGGCATCCAGATGGAGCAGGGCCTCACCGTGTTCTTCAAGGAGCGCGGCAACAAGCTCGCCGGCCGGCCGATCGAGCTGCACACCGCCGACACCGCCGGCAACCCGGCGCAGGCGCGCACCAAGACCCAGGAACTGGTCGAGCGCCTGAACGTGGCGGTGCTGATCGGTCCGCTCGCCGCCTTCGAGGCGCTGGCGATCGACGACTATATCCGGACGTCCAAGACGCCGATCCTGACCGTGGCGGGCGCCGAGGATATGACCCAGCGCAAGGTCAATCCCTGGCTGGTCCGGCCGAGCTGCACGTCAGCGCAGCCCAGTCATCCGGTCGGCGAGTACGCCGCCAAGGAGATGAAGCTCAAGCGCGTCGCCGTACTCGCCGACGACTTCGCCTTCGGTCACGAATGCGTCGCGGGCTTCCAGCGGGTGTTCGAGGACAACGGCGGCAAGGTGGTACAGAAACTGTTCACGCCGCTCAACGCGCCGGACTACGGCACCTATATCGGGCAGCTCAAGCCAAACCTCGACGCCGTCTTTACCGGGCACGCCGGCTCGAACGGGTTGAAATTCATCCGCCAGCTCCGGGAATACGGCAACCGCGTACAGATCCTCGGCGGGTTTACCCCGGTCGACGAATCGCTGCTGCAGCAGATGGGCGAAGAGGCGCTGGGCGCCATCACCGGCAACTGGTATTCGGCGCAGCTCGATTTCCCGATCAACAAGAAATTCGTCGAGATGATCCAGCGCGAATACAAGGTCGATCCCGGCGTCTATGCGGCCGAAACCTATCTGTGCGGCGAGGTGCTTGACCACGCCCTGAAACAGATCGGCGGCAAGGCCGAGGACCGCGAAGCGCTGAACAAAGCGTTGCACACCGCCAAGGTGCCCGACACGATCCGCGGCCCCGTCAGCTTCGACCAGTACGGCAACGTGGTCGGCAATATCTATCTCCGCAAGGTCGAGAAGAAGGGCGGCAAATATGTCAACGCCGTCATCAAGACCTATCCGGATGTGAGCCAGTTCTGGACCTACAAGCCGGACGAATTCTTGAAAGAGCCGGTCTATTCCCGCGACAGTCCGCCGGCCAAGAATTTGGAGAAGTAAGCCGTTTGGAGCAATGAGCCGCGAACGTGCGGTGAACTCGGTGGGCTCCCTCCCCCTTGTGGGGAGGGGATGGGGGTGGGGTCCCACGGTGAAGCGCAGCTCTCATAAGCGTTATCTCACTTGCTACCCCCCCTCCCCAGCCCTCCCCCGCAAGGGGAGAGGGAGCAGACCGAGACCGCCGCGCGTCCTGATCCTGTTTCGTCAGAGATTGGCCGGAGCCAGTCAGTAAATGCAGTGGCAGTTCTGGATCATCCAGACGCTCAACAGCGTGGCCTTCGGCGGCCTGTTGTTCCTGTTGTCGTCGGGCTTCTCGCTGATCTTCGGCCTGATGCGAATCCCAAACCTGGCGCACGGCGCGTTCTTCATGCTCGGCGCCTATTTCGGCTATACGCTTTTGCAGGTCGGATTTCACTTCTGGCTCGCCGCCATTGGCGGCGGCATCGGAGTAGGCCTCCTCGGCATCGTCATGGAGCGCTTCATCCTGCGCCAGCTTGCCGGCAACGAGCAGGGCCAGGTGCTGGTGACGCTCGGCATCTCGTTCATCATCGCCGACGTCTGCCTGCTGGTGTGGACCGGCGATCCGATGCCGTTGTCGGCGCCGCAGTCGCTGCGGCCGCCGCTCCGGTTCTTCGACTTTGCTTTCCCGACCTACCGGCTGGTGGTGCTGGTGATCGCACTCTTCGCCGCGGTCGTGCTCTACCTGCTGATGGAGCGCACCCGGCTCGGCGCCATGATCCGCGCCGGCGTCGACGACATGGAAATGGCGCGCGGCGTCGGCATCCCGGTGTCGCGGTTGTTCACCACCGTGTTCCTGCTCGGCGCGACGCTCGCCGGCATCGGCGGCGCGCTGGGTGGCCCGATGCTCAACGCCTATCCGGGCCTCGATACCGACATGCTGCCGCTCGCGCTGATCGTCGTCATCCTCGGCGGCGCCGGCAGCCTGCTCGGCGCCTTCGTCGGCAGCTTCATCGTCGGCTTCATCTATAACTTCGGCATCGCGCTGGTGCCCGACCTCGCCTACTTCGTGCTGTTTCTGCCGATGGTGCTGGTGCTGGTGTTTCTGCCGCAAGGCCTGTTCGGGCGCGTGCAGCTATGAGCCTCGGCAAAATCGTCGCGCTGCTGATTGCCGCCGCATTTCTCGTCGCGGTGCCATGGATCATCGGCAACGAGTTCTACGTCAACATGGCGAGTCAGGTGCTGATCTACGCGCTGTTTGCGCTGTCGATCAACATGATGCTGGGCTTCGGCGGCATGGTGTCGCTCGGGCACGCCGCCTATCTCGGCATCGCCGGCTACGCCTGCATCCTGCTCACCGTCGCGGGTTACGATCAGCTCACCGCCGCGATCCTCGCGGTCGCGCTGTCCACGCTGGCGGCCGCATTCTTCGGCGTCCTGTCGCTGCGCGCGCCAGGGCTGGGCTTCATCATGATCACGCTGGCGCTCGGCCAGATCGTCTGGGGCGTCGCCTACCGCGCCAACGAGCTGACCGGCGGCGACAATGGCATCCGCCATCCGGCCCGGCCGATGCCGTTCGGCTTCGACATCCGCGACGCGCCGAGCTTCTACTATTTCACGCTGGTGGTGTTCCTGATCGCGCTGTTCTTCATCTGGCGGTTTGCGCGCTCGCCATTCGGCGCCAGCCTGATGGGCACGCGCGACCAGCCCCGCCGCATGCGAATGCTCGGGCACAATCCCTGGCTGATTCAGCTCATCACTTTCGTCATGGCCGGGTTCTGGGGCTCGGTCGCCAGCATACTTTACGTCTACTACAACCTGTTCCTCAGCCCGCACGCGCTCTCGCTGCAGCAGTCGGCCGAAATCCTGCTGATGGCGATCCTCGGCGGCGCGAGCTCGCTCACCGGCCCTATCGTCGGCGCGGCGATCATCACGCTGGTCAAGAACGTGGTCTCGACCTACGTGGAGCGGTGGAACACGCTGCTCGGCGCAATCTTCGTGATCGTCATCCTGTTCATGCCCTACGGCATCGTGCCGGGCTGCAAGCAGCTGTGGCGGCGCGTCCAGAACTGGCGCAAGCCCGAGGCCAAGATCGCAGCGTCGGAGCCGGCCGAATGACGACCGCCCCGGCGCTCGAAGTCACGAATCTCAACAAGCGCTTTGGCGGCCTGCCGGCGACCCGCGACGTCTCGCTCACCGTGATGACGGGCGAGCGCCGGCTGATCATCGGGCCGAACGGCGCCGGCAAGACCACGCTGTTCAACCTGATCACCGGCGACCTCACCGCGGACGCCGGCTCGGTCAAGTTGTTTGGAAAGGAAATGATCGGCATGCGCACCCAGCAGCGCGTGCACATGGGGCTCGCCCGCACCTATCAGATCCTGACGCTGTTCCCGCGCGAGCGTCTTGTCCACAACGTGGTGCTCTCGCTGCTCGGCCTCGACAAACGCCGCTGGAATCCTCTCACGGTTCTCACCGACCATCGCGACCTCTATGTGACGGCGCGGCAGGCGCTCGACCGGGTCGGGCTCGGCGACAGCGCCGAGCGCGTGGTGCACGAGACATCGTACGGCGAGCGGCGCCGGTTGGAACTCGCCATGGCGCTGGCGCAGCAGCCCAAGGTGCTGCTGCTCGACGAGCCGCTCGCCGGACTTTCGCAGGGCGAGCGGCAGACGGTGCGCTCTTTGCTTGACACCATCCCGCGCGACGTCACCATCGTGATGATCGAGCACGACATGGACACCGCGCTGGACTTTGCCGAGCGCATCACGCTGCTGCACTATGGCGAGGTCATTCTCGAAGGGACGCGTGCCGAGGTGGTGGCCGACCCGCGCACCCGGGAGGTCTACCTCGGTGACTGACGCGCTCGACATCGCCGGCATCGATGCCTTCTACGGCGACAGCCATGTGCTGCACGGCGTGTCGTTCACGCTCAAGCCCGGACGGCTGCTCGGGCTCCTCGGCCGCAACGGCGCCGGCAAGACCACCTGCATGGCGGCGATCATGGGCTTCCTCAAGCCGCGCAACGGCAGCATCAGCCTCTACGGCGAACCGGTGGCGGGGCTTGCGCCTGACACCATCGCTCGCAAGGGCATCTGTCTGGTGCCGCAGGGCAGGCGCATGTTCCGCACCCTGACGGTACGCGAGAACTTGATGGTGGCGTCGCAGCCGATCAAGCAGGGCGGCGGGCCCGGCTGGTCGCTCGACCGCGTGTTCGACCTTTTCCCGCGGCTGAAGGAGCGCCACGCCCAGATGGCGGGCTCGCTCTCGGGCGGCGAGCAGCAGATGCTGGCGATCGGCCGGGCGCTGATGGGCAACCCGCGCGTCCTCCTGATGGACGAACCGTCCGAAGGGCTGGCGCCGCAACTCGTCGCCGAAGTCGGCCGCACCATCGCGCAACTGAAGTCAGAAGGGCAGTCGATCGTGCTGGTCGAGCAGAACATCAAGCTGACGTTGAACCTCGCCGACGACGTCGTGATCATCAACACCGGCGTGGTGGTGTTCCGCGGCAAAGCTGGCGGGCTCAAGCTCGACGACGCCATCGTGGCGCAGCACCTCGGCGTGTTTTGATGTCCCGCACCGCAGCCCGCGTTGCTATGCCCTCTCCCCCTGCGGGAGAGGGCAGCCGCAGCGGTTCGACGCAAAGAATGAGTGAGGGGTATCGAATGCCACCACCCCTCACCCATCCGAGTTTGTTGAAACTTCGATGCTGCCCTCTCCCGCAAGGGGAGAGGGCGCAATCACGGCGTCCCACGTTCGGCCAGATTGAAGGACTTGCACAACAATGAGCGAGAACGATAGCGAATGACCACACACTGGAACAAATACGAGCGAACCGCGGCGCGCCAACATGGCCGGCCGGGGCGCGAGATCAGACCGCAGAGCACGACAGTCGACATCCATTCGCACGTCGCGATCCCGCAGGCCGGCGCCTTCGTCAAGCCGCACCTCGACATGGAGCGCATCCCGCTATTCCATTTCGCCGATGCCGAGACCCGCGCGCTGAGCCAGAAGCAGGAAGAGGACATCCGCACCCGCATCACCCAATACGACGAGCGTCTCGCCGATCTCGACGCCATGGGCATCGACCTGCAGCTCGTGATGCCGCCGCCGAACCAGTGCTTCTACACGGTGCCGCTCGACGTCTCGGTGAAAGCCTCGCAGATGGTCAACGATGGGCTTGCCGAATACGTTGCCCGCAAGCCCGACCGCTTCGTCGCGCTTGGCACCGTTCCGCTGATGGACGGTGCGGAGGCCGCCAGGGAACTCGAGCGGTGCATGACCTCGCTCCAGATGAAGGGCGTGGAGATCCTCACCAACGTCGACGGCCACGAGCTGTCGGAGCCCGCCTACGCGCCGTTCTGGCGGAAGGCCGAAGAGCTCGGCGCGCTGGTGCTCGTTCATCCCAACGGCTTCACCGACGCCAAGCGCTTCACCCGGTTCTATTTCAACAACGTCCTCGGCAACCCGCTCGAAACCACGATTGCGCTGCACTACCTGATCTTTGATGGCGTGCTGGACCGGCATCCGAAGCTGAAAATCCTCGCGGTCCACGGTGGCGGCTTCCTGCCGGCCTATTCGGGCCGCATCGATCATGCCTGGGGCGCGCGCTCCGACTCGCACGGCAGCCTGCCGAAGCCGCCGACCGAGTATCTCAAGCAGATCTATTTCGACACCGTGGTGTTCACGCCGCACCAGCTTGCCGAACTGGTGCGGCTGTTCGGTGCCGATCACATCATCATGGGGACGGACTACCCGTTCGACATGGCGGAGTTCGACCCGATCGGCCATGTCGCTTCGGTCGATGGCTTCGATGCCGCGACCATCGCGGCGCTCGCCGGCGGCAACGCCAAGCGGCTCTTGGGGATGTGATACCGAGCATGCCGCGACTCCGCTTGGCTCCCTTCCCCGCTTGCGGGGGAGGGTTTACGCATACGGCCCTATCGCCTCAAACCCCCTCCCGGCGCACTCGTGCGCCGACCTCCCCCGCAAGCGGGAGAGGTGACCTGCGGCATGAGCTCACAGAATTGCGAGGTTGTCGGCTCCGGCAACAGGAGTTTCGCCAGCGTCACTGCACCT